>JAZSHZ010000026.1:0-1772 GCA_045533555.1 Eubacteriales bacterium | reverse complement strand
GCATCGCCGACTGAGGGAGTTTTATCTACATTGTCGGTGGAGGACGTTGAATTATCCTTATCTTCCGGCTTTGTTGCGGGGATGGTCGGTGTGCTCGGTGCAGGTGTGGACGGAGCAGAGCTTCCTCCGCCTCCGCCGGTTGTTGCACCATAGACCGTGACGGTGAAGCTTTGGCTGCTTGTGCGGCCGGATTCATCGCGCACTGTTATGAAGAAACCGTTTTCACCAATCTGAGAGGAATCCGGTGTCCACATAATTTTGCCGGTCTCCTCATTGATATTGGCACCGCGCGGAAGGATCGTTCCGATATATGTAACTTTCTCATCATCCGCGGCTTCGCCTGATATTTTTATTTCGATCGAGCTTCCTGCAGTTGCCGTGAGATTTGACGGCAACGAGATAACAGGATTATTGCTTACCGTTTCCGAAAGCGGGAGATAGAATTTCTTGCCTGCAGAGATATTATAGAGATAACCTGCATCGAGGTCGCTCGAATTCTTATATGCCTTGACAAGGCTTATATCGCCGATATCGAGTGAAACCACGTCGCCATCTCTTTCTGCCGACTTAATTTCATATACAGCATTGTCTGTTCCGTCGCCTTCGATATATACGTAACGACCTGCAAGTGCCTCAATCTCTTCATCAGAAACATCTTCATTGAAGTTTACGTTTATCTCGTTTTCAAAAACAAGATCTTCCGTGAATGATACAACTTCGCCTGTGAAGCGAGCTTTTGTTTCGACGCTTCCTATCTTTGTTCCGTCATTCACATAAGAATAGATATTCTTTCCTTCTTCGTTGACGGAGTATACACCGATAAAGCCAGAGAAGTCGAAGCTTACATCACCATCGGTGAGTGTGTATGTAAGATCATTGCTCGTTGCATAGATGATATAATCCGTGCGCCCTGATTTGAGAACTACCTTGATTGCCTTTGAGACATCCCCGGAAGTTTCTTTACCATTGCATACAAGAGCCATGCTTTCCATACTCTCGATATATTCCTCGCCCTTATACGGCTGGATGACAGATGTATAGAGAGTATCGAGATTCTTGCCGCTGTTATGAATGAGCATATAATCAAGATGCGGTATCATCTTGTTATCCACTCTTCGCGGCGGTTCGCCTGCCGCAATGCCGACACTTGACGGTGTCCAGTCATTGAGCGCGGTAAACTTGAGGTTGAGTCCCTTTGAATCTGCTACCTGCTTCTTGAAGTCTGTCTGTTTGAAGTTGACGGAGAAGTTTCCATCCGCTACATTGTTATCGCGACGGACATTCTTAAGCCACGTGTAGCCTCTCGGATATCTCGTCTCATATGTCCATGCTTCCTTCGTGTCGGGGTCAGGTCCGTATTCGACATCAGCTCCCGCATATGAACCGATATAATTTCCGTTTTCGTCCGTCTGCGCGACGAGGTTGAGGCCGTCAACCGTGACACCGTCACATGACTGAGTATGGAAGCTGTAGACATGCTCATCACCGCCGAGGATACGGAAGAAGTCAACGGTATATGCTACTTCGCTCGATGCATCGACAGAAACGAGCGTTCTGCGGTATATATCGGTTTCATCATAGGCATTGGAAGCATCGACATCAATGAGTCTGACATTTCCGTCGCCGTCATAGTGAAGCGGAGTTGCGAAGTTTACGCCCTTACACTGTTTTCCGTTTACCACAACAGTGTTGTGCGAAAGCGTTGTTCCGACCCACTGGAGACGGTTTGCATCATATCCCGTTTCAGCAGGATATCCGAGGTCCGGAGTGAA
>JAZSHZ010000085.1:0-9117 GCA_045533555.1 Eubacteriales bacterium | reverse complement strand
CAGAGCACGCAATAAATGAGGTTTTGAAGACTTCGATGGACAAGCTTCGCAGTATGGTCGACGTTAATACTATTATCGGGGAACCGATAACGACACCGGATGGTACCACGATAATACCGATATCAAAGGTTTCATTTGGTTTTGCATCCGGCGGAACTGATTTTGACAGCAAAAAAGAAGGAGTTAATTTTGGTGGCGGCGCAGGTGCGGGAGTATCTATAAATCCTGAAGCTTTTTTGATCGTGAAGGATGGCAACGTCAGAATACTGCCTATGGCAGCAGCTCCCAACACAACTGTTGACAGAATTGTTGAGCTCGTTCCCGGTTTGATGGACAGATTTGAAGGTTACTTTAAAAGTATAAAGAAAAATAAAGAAGATAAGAAGTAATACTTTCTTACCTTCAATCGTATTATATTGATTGGGGGTGAAAAAATGAGGTTTTGCTTTGTTTCGCTTTTTCTGGTTGCACTACTTAGCCTGAAATCTTTCGCGCTTGATTTGTCTGCGGCGTCTGCGATTCTTTATGAGCCCGAAAGTGAAACGGTTTTATATGAACGTAATATTGACGAGGAGAGAGAAATTGCGTCAACGACTAAAATAATGACCGCTGTTATTGTCATTGAAAATGCGAGTCCGGAAGAAATTGTACGGATTCCGAGAGAGTGCGTTGGAATAGAAGGAACATCAATATATCTTCGCGAAGGAGAATGTCTTTCCGTTTCTGATTTGCTTTACGGTATGCTTCTTAATTCCGGGAATGATGCGGCAAGTGCGCTTGCGTGGTTTGTTTCGGAGAAAACGGGTGTTGATTTTGTGAAATTGATGAACGACAAAGCACTGGAACTCGGGATGGAGCGTTCGTCATTCAAAAACCCGAGCGGACTTCCTGCTGAGGGACATTATTCAACGGCATACGATATGTCACTGCTCGCTTCATATGCAATGAAAAATTCTCTGTTTGCAGATATAGTTGGTGCTAAAACTCATTCAGCGGGAGAACGCCGACTTGTTAATCACAATAAACTGTTGCGGTTATACGCCGGCGCGAACGGAATCAAAACGGGATACACAAAATCTGCGGGCAGATGTCTTGTTTCAAGTGCTGAAAAAGATGGGATGTCACTTATTGCTGTTACTTTGGCAGCACCGGATGACTGGAATGATCATCAGAAGCTTTTTAATTTCGGATTTTCGAATTTCTCTGTTCTAAAATCTGATAATAATGAACTCGCAGTATCAATTGTTGGAGGAGAAAAAGTATCCGCAAAAATAAAGCCTTTAAAAAACAAATATATTTTGTTGGAAAAAGACAGCGATTCAAAAACAGAAATTTTTCTTCCGGGATTTGTTTATGCTCCGATAGAAAAGGGAGAGATTATCGGAGAAATAAGATACGTGGTTGATGGCAGGGTTGCGGATAAGACGATGCTGATTTGCACGGAAGATGTTAAATACAAGGAGAAAGCGAGCTTCTTTAAGAGATTGTTTTCGTTTTAGGAGTGTTGGTTATGACAAACGATAAAAATAATGAACACAGATGGCTGTTTCATGCCGGAAACAACTATCGGACATATGAATATTTTGGAGCTCGTTTTTCCGAAGAACACGGTGTCAGCGGCGTTGTTTTTCGTGTCTGGGCGCCATCTGCCCGTTCGGTTTCTGTTGTCGGAGATTTCAACGGTTGGGATGAGAATAAAAACTATATGTATCATCCTGAAAATGACAGTACTGTCTGGGAAGCCTTTATTGCGGGAATTAATGAGTTTGATACCTATAAATACAGTATTGAGACGCAGGCCGGAACAAGAATACTAAAGGCGGATCCTTATGCTTTTCATTCTGAAACGCGCCCTCAAACGGCGAGTAAAGTATATTCGCTTGAAGGATATAAGTGGCGTGATTCAAAATGGTATGAATATAAAAAAAGCCTTGATGTTTTCAGTTCGCCGATGAATATCTATGAGGTTCATCTTGGTTCGTGGATGAAACATCCGAATGGAAACTTCTATTCTTACAGCGATCTTACAGAAAGGTTGATTCCGTATGTCAAGCGAATGGGATATACGCATATTGAGCTTATGCCTGTTGCAGAGCATCCGTTTGACGGTTCCTGGGGATATCAGGTTACCGGATATTATTCCGTAACTTCGAGATATGGTACACCAAAAGATTTTATGAAGTTCGTTGACGAATGCCACAGATGCGGGATCGGTGTTATATTGGATTGGGTTCCGGCTCATTTCCCGAGAGATGCGCACGGATTGTTTGAGTTTGATGGCGGATGTTGTTATGAGTATTCAGATCCATTAAAAAGCGATCATCCCGATTGGGGAACAAGGATATTCGATTTTGGCAAAAATGAGGTCAAAAGCTTTCTTATTTCGAATGCGTTCTTTTGGCGTGAAATATTTCATATTGATGGCATTCGGGTTGATGCTGTTGCAAGCATGTTATATCTTGACTACGGCAAACAGGGAGGTCAGTGGAGACCGAACATCAATGGTGGTAACGAGAATCTCGAGGCGGTTGAATTCTTCAAGCATTTGAATTCGGAGATTGCAAAGACTTATCCTGATATCATAATGATAGCCGAAGAATCTACGGCGTGGCCATTGATAACAAAGCCACCATATAACGGGGGCCTTGGTTTCCATTATAAATGGAATATGGGATGGATGAATGACGGATTGAAGTATTTTTCAACCGATCCATTATTCAGGAAATATAAACACAATGACCTTACTTTCACACTAACGTATGCTTTTTCGGAAAATTATATATTGCCGTTTTCTCATGATGAAGTTGTCCACGGAAAGTGCTCGCTTATAAATAAACAGCCGGGAGACTATTGGCAGAAATTTGCCGGACTACGCGCGATGATAGGATATATGATTGCGCATCCGGGGAAGAAGCTTAGTTTTATGGGAAACGAATTTGCTCAATTTATTGAGTGGAATTTCAATCAGGAGCTTGATTGGAAACTTCTTGATTATGATATGCATAAAAAATATCATGATTACGTTCGTGAATTAAACAGGTTTTATTTAAAAAATTCAGAGCTTTGGGAAAATGATACATCATGGGAAGGCTTTGAGTGGATAACTGTTGATGATAGCGACGGAAATGTTCTTGTTTTCAAACGTATTGACAAGCAGGGAAAAGAAATTATTTGTGTGTTTAACTTTTCTCCGGTTTGCAGAGAAAAATACAGATTTGGTATTTCAGAAAAAGGAAGTTACAGAGTAATATTTAACAGTGACTGTGAAAAATACGGGGGGGCCGGTATTTCACATCCTGCTTATATTAAAACAAGAAATGAAGGGATAAACGGTTTTGAATCATCGCTCGAGCTTACACTTCCGCCGATGAGTGTACTGTTTATCCGAAAGAAAGGATGAGGCTATATGGGAAAGAGCAAAGAATGCATAGCAATGCTTCTTGCGGGAGGACAAGGCAGCAGACTTCATGTTTTGACGAAAAATGTAGCAAAGCCGGCAGTTCCGTTTGGTGGAAAATACAGAATAATTGATTTTCCTCTTTCAAATTGCATCAATTCAAAGATTGATACCGTAGGTGTTCTGACGCAGTATCAGCCGCTCGAACTTAACACGTATATCGGAAACGGCCAGCCATGGGATCTTGACCGTTCAAACGGCGGTGTTGCAATACTTCCGCCTTATATGACAAGCACAAGTGGCGCATGGTATAAGGGAACGGCAAATGCAATATACCAGAATATGAATTTTATAAAAAACTTTGACCCTAAATATGTACTTATTCTTTCTGGCGACCATGTTTACAAGATGAACTATGATTGGATGTTGCGTGAACATAAAAAGACCGGAGCTGATTGCACAATTGCAGTTATAGATGTTCCGATCGAAGAGGCATCGAGATTTGGAATTATGAATCTTCGCGACGATAATTCAATATATGAATTTGAAGAAAAACCCAAAAATCCGAAGAGCACAAAGGCTTCCATGGGAGTATATATATTTACATGGGAGGTTCTTGAGAAATATCTTATTGAAGATGAAAATGATGCTGAAAGCCAAAATGATTTTGGCAAAAATATTATACCCAATATGCTTTCTGATGGTAAAAAGCTTTTTGCATATGAGTATAAGGGATATTGGAAGGATGTCGGTACAATCGACAGCCTGTGGGAAGCCAATATGGATGCGATAACGCCGGGAAGTGGTCTTGTTCTGCATGACAAGGGTTGGAGAATTTATGCAAGAAATCCCGCGAAACCCTCGCAATATATTTCATCCGATGCTATTGTCAGAAATTCTATGATTTCTGAAGGATGCAATACAGAAGGTACTGTCGAACATTCAATTGTATTTTATGATGTTACGATCGGGAAAAACGCTGTTGTCAATAATTCAATAATAATGCCGGGCAGTGTTATTGAGGACGGAGCTCGCGTTGAATATTCCATAGTTGCGGAGAATGTCAGAATCAAATCCGGTGCACACATCGGAGAAATTCCTGATTCGGTTGAAAACAAAAAGATCACAGTTATAGGAAATTCATTGACTGTGGGCGAAAATGCAACCGTAAAAGCGGGTGTGATTGTTGATAAAGATGTTGAAAATGGTGGGGTGGCGTTATGATTAAAGATACTTTGGGCATAATATTTGCACATGAAAAAGTTGATGCGATGCGAGAACTCACCGAAAACAGAACTGTAGCCTCAGTTCCGTTTGGCGGAAGATACAGAATGATCGATTTCGTTCTTTCAAGTATGGTGAATTCAGGAATCAAAAATGTCGGAGTTTTGACCAAGAGTGACTATTATTCATTGATGACACATCTCGGAACGGGCAAGGAATGGGATCTTAACAGAAAAAGAGGCGGTCTTGCGATTCTTCCACCGTCAATAAACGGGTCAGATATCTTTTCTGAAAAAAACGGAAAGATTTCCGTTTTGATGGGAATAATTGATTATATAAGAAATTCCGATTGTAAATATGTTTTGCTTGCAGATGCCAATGTCATCGCAAATATAGATTATACCGAATTATTGGAAGCTCATATAGAAAAACATGCATATATGACAGCTTTATATAAAGCAAATGTCTACGATTCTTCAAAGTTTAAGAATAATGCTTTTATTGACATCGATAAAGATGGTCGCATTACCGATATAGCAATTAATCAAGATATTCAGCTTCACAGCAAGATGCTTCTCGGGACTTATATTATCGAACGAAGCCTTCTTGAATTTCTTGTCTGTCAGTGCATAGCACATAATAAGTTCGATTTTGAAAGAGACATTATTCAGGGAATGTTTGAATCGCTTGATATCTATGCATATGAATACACGGGATATGCGGAGAAGATAGACAATGTTGAGACATATTTTAACGTAAACCTTGGATTGCTTGATACGAAAACAAGAAAAAATCTTTTTGAAGAAGGCGGAGAAATTCTTACACATGTCAGAGATGAGGTTCCGACGATGTTTGGAACGGAGTCCTGTGTTAAAAACAGTATTATTGCAGACGGATGCGTTATAGAGGGCACTGTGGAGAACTGTGTTCTTTCAAGAAATGTAAGAATTGCAAAAGGGGCGATTATTAAAAACTGTGTCCTTATGCAGGGGACCGAGGTTGGAGAGAATGCAAATCTTGAGTATTGCATAACCGATAATCTTGTAACTATAACTGAAGGTGTTTCGCTCAGAGGCGCGGAAGCATATCCGACTGTTTTGCCCAAGGGTTGTAAAATTTAGTAAAGGATGAGTTGTATGAAGAAAATTCTTTTTGCTGCATCGGAGGCAGCTCCGTTTATCAAATCGGGAGGTTTGGGGGATGTTATCGGATCTCTTCCGAAAGCGATTTCCAATAAAGATACTGAAGTTGCTGTTGTTGTTCCGTTGCATGAAGGAATAGGAACGGAATACAGAGAAAAGATGACGTATATTACCCATATATTCGTTCCTGTGGCATGGCGCAATCAGTATTGCGGTATTTTCAGGTATGAGGAAAAAGGTGTAACCTGGTATTTTATCGATAATGAATATTATTTTAAACGCGGTAGTGCGTTATATGGATGCTATGATGATGCCGAGCGTTTTGCATTTTTCTCGTCCGCTGTTCTTGAATTTCTTCCGTATATAGACTATTATCCGGATATTATTCATTGCCATGATTGGCAGACAGCTTTAGTTCCGATATTTTATAAGTTGAAGTATTTCAAACGTTTTAATTATGAGAATATCAAGGTTATATTTACAATACACAATATTGAATATCAGGGCGTTTTCGACCGCGGAATTGTCGAAGATGTTTTTGGCATTCCGATCGATGAATTCGATAACGGGTTCCTTGAATTCGGTGGTGCTGTCAATCTGATGAAGGCTGCTATTCTTTGTTCTGATAAAGTTACAACTGTAAGCGCTTCTTATGCGGAAGAAATTCAGACTCCGGAGTATGCTCATGGACTTGACTCAATTTTGAGGAGAGAATCATATAAGCTTTCGGGAATAATAAATGGGATAGACCTGAAAGCTTTCGATCCTTCAAAGGATAAACGGCTGTTTTATAAGTTTTCCAAGAAAGATATGAGCGGTAAAGCTAAGAATAAAGCAGCTTTGCAGGCTCTCGTCAATCTTCCCGTTGACGAAACCATACCTGTTATCGGTATGGTCACAAGGCTTGTTTCGCATAAAGGACTTGATCTTGTTTCTGCAATTATTGATGAGCTTCTTGAAGATAACGTTCAGCTTGTTATTGTTGGAACAGGTGATTGGAAATATGAGCAGTTTCTTCGTGACAAGCAATGGCAATATCCTTTCAAACTTTCCGTCAACATTGCTTTTAACAGTGAGCTGGCGCAGAAGGTTTACGGAGGGTCTGATATGTTCCTTATGCCGTCAAAAAGCGAGCCTTGCGGTCTTGCGCAGATGATTGCACTAAGGTACGGAACAATTCCCATTGTGCGTGAGACGGGTGGGTTGCGCGACAGTATAACCAATTTTGATGAAGTAAAAGGAATTGGTAACGGCTTCTCATTTGAAGCATATGATTCTGTGGAAATGCTTTCGGTGATCCATAAAGCGTGTAAACTTTACAACGATAAAGAGATATGGAATAAGCTTGTTGATAACGGAATTAACACTGATTTTTCTTGGAAAAAGTCAGCAAAGAAGTATAACGAGCTATACGACAGTGTTGTCGAATGATTAGCTGATTAAAATTTTCAATGAGGTATTTTTAATGGTGTTACACTTGGACGAAAAAAAACTTAAAACACTTATAGCAGGAAAACTTTCGAGACATTTTGGTAAAGAAATTGCTGAGGCAAGCAATGAGCAGATTTACGCCGCCTGTGCATTCATTGTCCGTGATATTCTTATGGAGAACTGGGCTAAGACGCAGGATGAAATTGAAAAGAAACAGTTGAAACAGGTATACTATCTTTCAATGGAGTTTCTTATAGGAAAATCTCTTCATAACAATATCAATAATCTTGGGTTAAATGATGTCTTCAAAAAGACTTTTTCAAAAATGAAGATTTCGTTTGATGATGTGTTGGCTGTTGAACGTGATGCCGGACTTGGAAATGGCGGCCTCGGCAGACTTGCGGCATGTTATATGGATTCGCTTGCGGCTCTCGGCTATCCGGGAATGGGTTTTTCTATTTTATATGAGTACGGAATATTTAAACAGAAAATTATCGAAGGAATGCAAGTTGAGCTTCCGGATAACTGGCTTGAAACAGGAAGCGTCTGGACTGTTCCGCGCATTGAAGAGACGCAGGAAGTCAGGTTTGGCGGTAAAGTTGATCCCTATTATGAGGACGGTCAGCTTAAATTTTCGCATCATGATTATTACACTGTTCTGGCTGTTCCGAATGATATGCTTGTTTCGGGCTACCCCGGAGATTCGGTGAATACATTGCGCCTGTGGAGTGCAAAATCAACGAAGAGCATCGATATGCATCTCTTTTCAAAAGGCGAGTATGCAAAGTCGATGGAGCAGAAGGCAATGAGTGAAGTCATCTCAAAGATTCTATATCCCGAGGATAACCATGAGGAAGGAAAATCTCTCCGCTTGAAGCAGCAGTATTTCTTCGTTTCGGCGACTATATCCAGTATCGTAAAAAAACATAAGGCTCAGTATGGAACAATGTCAAATTTTGCCGATAAGGCAATCATCCATATCAACGATACTCATCCGACACTTGCGATTCCTGAGCTTATGCGCATACTCATAGATGAGGAAGGTTATGGCTGGGATGAGAGCTGGAAGATCGTTTCGAATTGTATGGCATACACGAACCACACAATTATGGCAGAAGCTCTTGAACGTTGGACTGTTTCGATGTTCAAGCATCTTCTTCCGAGAATATATATGATTGTTGAAGAAATAAACAGACGATTCTGTGATGATTTGTGGAGAGCATTTCCTGAGGATCGTGAAAAAATCGGAAGACTTGCAATTATTGCAAATGATGAGATTCGTATGGCAAATCTCTGTATTGCAACATGCTATTCCGTTAACGGCGTTTCTGCGCTTCACAGTGACATTCTTAAAAATATTGTATTTTCTGATTATAATTATATGTTCCCGACAAAGTTTACGAATGTTACAAACGGAATCGCGCATCGTCGTTGGCTTTGTCAGGCAAATCCGGAGCTTACGGAAATTCTTTGTGATCTTATCGGTAAAGATTTTTATACAGATGCCAATGCTCTTAAAAAGCTTTTGAATTATACTGATGATAAAAGTGTTCTCGAGAATCTTGCAAAGATAAAACTTAATAATAAGAAGAGGTTTGTGAGCAGAATCGATCTTGGTGTAAAGATTGACCCGAGTTCTATTTTTGATGTTCAGTCAAAACGTCTTCATGAGTATAAACGTCAGCTTTTGAATGTGCTTCATATTCTTTATGAATATCATATGCTTCTCGATAATCCGAATATGGAATTTAAACCGAAGACATATTTCTTCGGTGCAAAGTCTGCGGCGGGTTATGCGATGGCGAAGAACATTATCAGGCTTATAAATTCTGTTGCTTCTGAAATAAATTCTGATCATAGAGTTTCAGATAAACTCAAGGTTGTTTTTGTTGAAGATTACAACGTTTCGGTTGCGGAGCTTAT
>JAZSHZ010000293.1:0-6966 GCA_045533555.1 Eubacteriales bacterium | reverse complement strand
ATTACTTCCTCTTACAACACAATTACAAAAGCCTCGAAAACGCTTGTTTTCGAGGCTTTTCACTATACAAAAAAAGCAATCGGTTCAAAGCTTTTAAAACCGATTGCTTTTAATTTTACATTATCAGGTAAGCATCTGTTTTCTTCTAGAAAGATTGAGAGTTCCATCCTGCATAGATGAAAGATCGTCAAGAGTTTTTCCTGTTCCATAGACAACGCAGGAAACCGCTTCATCCGCAACTCTTGTATCTATTCCGGTCTTGGACTGGATGAGCTCAGCAAAGCCCCAGACAAGCGAACCGCCACCCGTGAGAACTATGCCGTTTGTAGAAATATCTCCGACGAGTTCCGGCGGTGTGCGCTCAAGGACATTATGGATCGCTTCGACAATTCTTGTTGCCGGCTCTTCCAAAGCTTCATACATTTCACTGGAAGTTACAGTGAATATACGCGGAAGACCCGTCATAAGGCAACGCCCTTTGATTTCCATTGAAATTTCTTCAGGACGCGGGAATACACACCCGATGTTTATCTTCAAATCCTCCGCCGTACGCTCGCCAATCAAAACATTATGCTTGCGGCGTATGTATTTGACGATATATTCATCAAAATGGTCGCCCGCAATCTTGATAGAAGAAGATTCAACAATATTTGAAAGAGAGATAACCGCAATATCCGTCGTTCCGCCGCCGATATCGATAATCATATTTCCGTCCGGCTCGTCAATCTTGATACCTGCTCCGATAGCTGCCGCAATAGGCTCCTCAATAAGGAAAACACTTCTTGCTCCCGCCTGACGTCCTGCATCTATAACCGCACGCTCTTCAACTTCCGTTATACCACTGGGAACGCAGATAACAACACGAGGCTTGATGAGGCTGAAACCGCCCATAACACGCCTGATAAAATTCTTGATCATATGCTCTGTCATTTCATAATCGGAAATAACACCGCCACGAAGCGGGCGTATTGCGATGATGTTGCCCGGTGTACGGCCAAGCATTCTCTGCGCTTCAAGACCTACCTTGAGAACCTTGTCCGTCGTCTTATCCACCGCGACAACCGACGGTTCGCGAAGAACGATGCCTTTACCCTTAACGTAAACAAGAATAGAGGCAGTTCCCAAATCTATTCCTATATCTCTGCTGAAAACCATATATTTAACCACCTTAAATTTAATTTATATATCTATTATAACCTATTTTTTCAATTTTTCAATTGTTTTTTTCGTTTTTTTGTTTTTGCAAGAGTCAGGACTATAACACTTGCCGCACCTCCCGTCTTCAAAACTCTCGCACATTCGGACGTTGTACTGCCTGTTGTCATGACATCATCGATTATAATTATGCGTTTACCTTCGATATCATCACAACAAACCTCATACGCACCGAGAATATTTGCCATTCTTTCAGACGGATCATTCTGCCGTGACTGCGGCGCAGCATTTCTGCATTTATTCAAAGTTCTGACAGGCGCTGTTCCAAGCCGCTTACAAACCCCTTCCGCAAGAAGCCTTGCTTGATCGTAGCCTCTTGAGCGCAATCTTTTTTTACTCAAAGGAACCCATGAAATAATATCGTATTTTCCTTCAAGATTCTCTTTTAAGCAATCTGTAAGATATACCGAAAAATCATCCGAATAGCATGCCATTCCTCCAAACTTATATCTCACTATTGCATTCTTCACATCTCCCTCATATTTGAAACATGAATATATCTCATCAACGAACATAACTTTATCAGTTGATAAGGCAGGTCTCCTGTATGGCAAAGAAGCTTTACACTTGTCACAAACGCCGTATTCTTCAAGAATTCTTCTGCAGAACACACATTTGGGAGGAAAGAACAGTTTACTTAAAAACTCAAATATCTTCATCAAATCACCCCAACAGACTAATTATACGCGCTTTGAGCGCACTGTAGCGATTTCTCTGCTTATTGTTATTTACCATATGCTGAATGACTCCATAATCACCAACAATGATAAGGAGCTCTCTTGCTCTCGTCATTGCAGTATACAGTATACTTCTGTGCAATAACGCAGGCGCACTTTTACCCGCAACGAGAACAACCGCCCGAAACTCACTTCCCTGCGATTTATGAACAGTCATCGCGTACGCAAGTTCAAGCTCATTAAGCATTGAAAACGGATAATGAACAAGCCTTGAATCAAAGCTCACGGTTAGTGTTTCATCATATGTGTCAATGCTGATGACTTCACCTATGTCACCGT
Organism: Eubacteriales bacterium; assembly: GCA_045533555.1. Taxonomy (GTDB): domain Bacteria; phylum Bacillota; class Clostridia; order Oscillospirales; family JAAYXM01; genus SIG480. The sequence continues at coordinate 4,735 of JAZSHZ010000293.1, read as the reverse complement.
TGAAAACACCAAAACCGACTTCTCCGCCATACATACTATACCAAGTAAGTGTATAGTTGTTTTTTATCTGCATAACACGGTCACCAAGTCTGAATATTTTATCGCCGATTCTCTTTTCATCCTTTCCCTCTTCAGGCGGATTGAGTTCCCTCTGAAGCCGTCTGTTCAATTCAACAGTTCCGATATTGTTTTTTCTGCTGACAGACAAAACTTGAATCTGCGAAGAAGGTATTTTCATATTTTCCGGAAGTCTTCTTTTGCAAAGATCGAGAACGGTCTCAACAAGGCTTCCCTCTTCAGGTCTTGCCATAAAGAAAAGATCGTTATCTCTCTTTTTAAAATCAGGGATCTCACCTCTGTTAACCGCATGCGCTCCGACAACAATATCGCTCTCTGCCGCCTGACGAAAAATTCGTTCAAGACGCACTGTCGGAAACATTCCGGAGTTCAAAAGGTCCTTAAAAACATTACCCGGTCCAACCGAAGGAAGCTGATCTGCATCTCCAACAAGTATGAGCCTGCATTTTTTAGGCAGCGCTTTAAGTGTCGCCGCAATCAATGAAATATCAACCATAGACATCTCATCTATAATCAGAACATCAGTCTCAAGAGGATTCTGCTCATCTCTCGAAAAGCTGGCTTCCAGACCACTCTCGTTATAACATATCTCAAGCATTCTATGTATTGTCTTCGCTTCAACTCCGCAAAACTCGGTCATACGTTTTGCAGCTCTGCCTGTAGGCGCTGCGAGCATTACCCGAAGACTCATTCTCTCAAAAGCAGATATAACACCTTTTATAACAGTCGTTTTTCCTGTTCCTGGTCCTCCCGTCAAAAGCATGACCGGGTTGTTCACCGCCATCCTGACAGCTTCTCTTTGCAGTTCCTCGAACTCGATACCCGCATCTTTTTCCGCTTTTGTTATCAGCTTCTCACAATCACGTTCAACGCAATCATTTCGCATCGATATTATAGCAAGCTTTCTCGCAACATACGTCTCAGCTTCATATAGGTCGGCAAGATAACAAGCATTTACTCCGCAGATTTCCTCAAAAATAATATCGCCGTTTTTTATCAATTCATCTATCGCATTTTCAATATACTCCTGCTCAATCGAAAGAAGCTGCGCTGTTGCAGCACACAATTTTTCTCTTGGCAAGAATGAATGGCCTGACTCCGAATTAAAGCGAAGCTCATATATAACCGCAGCATTAAGACGTTCTCGCGCGTCACCCTCAAATCCCAGATTTATCGCAAGTGCATCGGCCTTGTGAAACGGCACTCCGATTTCAGAATCAGCCAATATGTAAGGGTTTCTTTTGACCTTTTCGGATGACGCCTTGCCATAATGATGAAACAGTGCAACCGCAGTTTCCGGTTCAAGACCGTTTTCGTTTATGAACTCCATAAGAAGCATCAATGCATTCTGCATCTCAAACTGACGCCCTATTTGCTCTGCTTTTTTTGCGGTTATTCCGGCGATTTCACATAATCTTTTGGGCGTATGTTCGATTATATAAAGACTGTCATCGCCAAACATTGCGACGATTTTCTCTGCAGTTTTGCGGCCAATTCCGCGAATCGTCCCCGAAGACAAATATTCGAGAATCATATCAGCAGATGTTGGTAACGTCCGCTTGAATGATGTTATTTTAAACTGTTTCCCATATGTCGGATGCGTTCCCCAATCGCCAAAAGCTTCTATATACTCACCTATTCCAGCAAAAGGAACACAACCTACCGCAACAACGTTTTCCTCATTTTCATCTATAAGGCGCAAAACTGCATACCCATTATCTTCATTATGAAAAACAACAGAGTTTATTACTCCGCAAAGTATAACTTCTTCAGTCATTCTCTTTCCTCACCGATTATACTTTCGATCTCTTTTCCGATTTCCTTCAAACTCAAAATTCTTTTTTCTTTTACAATAAACAAATTACCAAACACAAACAAAATCGCATTTGCAATCACAAAAGCCACAGCCGAAGCAATTATCGCATCAATTATCAAAGAAAACAGCATAAGCTTACACCTCCGCTGTATTCTATGCTCACATCCGAAATTACGTTAAAGACCGAAGAATCCTATAGCTCCAATAAACCCGTATGATACAGCTGTGACGATAACCGCCGCTATTACGACACCAATAAATATCGCCGGCAATGATGCTTTAAGACGCATATTTAAAAGCCCCGCAAGCATTGCCCCGGTCCACGCTCCTGTCCCCGGAAGCGGAATCGCAACAATAATCATCAACCCGAGCGCCTCGTATTTTGAAATCATTTCCTTATTCTTCAAAACGCGTTTTTCGCTCCATTCAACGAAACGGCGCATGAATCTCATTTTTTTCAACCACGTGAAAATACTGCGAACAGACAATATAATAAAAGGAACCAAAATCATATTCCCGACAATCGAAACAAGAACAGTCAACCACGCTGGAAGTCCTGCCGCAAATCCATACGGTATCGCTCCCCTGAGTTCAAGAACAGGAGTCAACGATATAATAAAAACCGTCATAACAGAAGCAAGCGATCCCGACAACAAAGGCATATAAACACCAACCTCTATAATTATTCTTTTAGATTATATCATTTTTATCCGCAATAAACAAGTATCGATTGCTTACAATCACTTATGTTTACATAAAATTAATTTCCCCGCGCCGTAATCAGCACGGGGAAATTCAAATTAACGCAGTTTGTAGAACGCTTTACTTCCGATTCCGCGAAGGTCGCAGACATCAAGCTCAAGCTTTTCCGGCTCTGTCTTATTGACAAATGCCTCAATATCAGCAAACAACTGCATAAATATAGTCTGATTTCTGGGGTCCCACGGAATCAGTAAACCTTCCTTAATCGTTTCAATTCTCAGCATAAGCTCAAATCGCGCATTTTTTCTCTCCGCTGCAATTTCTGCTATCTTCGCAGATACATTTGCATTGCGTTCTCCGCTCTGCACAGTATCATATATCTCCATAAGCGCGAGATAATCTTCCGCAACGCAAAGATAATTATTAGCTTCACACGCAAATCGCTCGGCAAGTTTTATGTTTCCTCCGGCAGTTTTTGAAAGCTTTTCAAAGATACAGAGAGCTTCACGGCTCAATTTCGCAAGATTGCGGAGCTGCTCCGTATAGTTATCCTTTTCCGAAAGAACAATACCAAAAGGCTCACCCGGGAAATTTCTCGGATACGGTTTATCCGGTTTTACATACGAATATCTGTAATACGTCAACGAGCGAAGTAATGCTACATTACTAAGTCCCTTTTTCCCTACAAGAAAATCACTGAATCTGTTGAAATCGAGACCTTCTGTTGTTATCTCATCCAGAAGACCGAGAGCACGCTTTGCTTCCTCATATCCCGTTGGGAATTCGCGCATTGCATATCTGTCGTTGAATTCCTCAACGGTTCCTGTGCCCGCAAAGTTCCAACTGTAATCCGCCATACTTACATGGTTCTTGTCGCAGCTCTTATCCCACGCAGAATAGGACTGCAAGCCTTCCGCGCTCTTCTCGTTATATGCAAGTTCCGTAAGATGTCTTACATTCGGGACGGCATCGAAAATCATATCCCAATGATAATACGAATTCCACGGCTTGACCGTTGATCGGAAACCGAGCTCAGGATGCATTGTGTCAAACATCATAAGCTCCTTGTTATTCGTGTATGTCCACCAATCGATTACCGTAACATCAAGAAGATCGTTTTCCTCAAGAATTTTTTTGAAATTTTCAGGCTTGACTATCTTTGTAAGCATATCGGAATAAATATAAATGTTTTTCATTCCGCGATCTTTAAGATAACTTATAAGCTTAACCGCATGGTTTAAGAATTTTTCCTCATTTGTCAACTTTGAGCATTCTTTGCATCTGCACCACGGAGAATATGCCTTAAACGGATCGCTGACATCAGTTGCAATCTCAAAATCATCCGAAACCTCATCAAGCCCGATATGGAACGATTCAATTCCATTCGGTTTGAGATATTTCGTTATAATCTCATCAAATATCGAATAGAAAACATCGTATGTTTTAGACTCAGCAAGGCAGAATCCATGTGATGTGGGATTTCCCTGCTCATCTTTCGCACTTATCTCCGGATGGAGTCTCGGAAGAAGCGTATTATGACCATAGCTGTTCCAGAGCGGAACGACCTCCACCCCGCGAATTTTTCCATAAGCAATGAGATCTCCGAAGAAATCCTGTTCTGCCATCGGAACGCGAACAGTTTCATTTATCCATTTATTATTTTTCGGAGAATAATATTTTTTAATTACATCGACGCGAAGCTCCGGCATCTTCTCAACAGGAACATAAATATATTCACTTATGATACCGTCATACTGAATGCACCAGCATCCGTAAAGCGCAACTACAAGCTGATTCATTTTCATTTCCGTCATGTCATCGACAACAGCTTTCCAATCCTCGAGGGTCATAAGATTGGAACCGTAACGGCACTCCATAAAATGGCCTCGTGTTTTGAGATCCGGCCAATCAAGAACAGAGTATTCCGGGACATAAACAATATTTTCTTCAACCGAAACAGTTTGAATAAACGTTATTACGCCATAATAAAGACCTGCTTCGCCGAATCCGGTAATTGCAACATTGCCGCCCTTCGCAATTATGCGATAAGCCTGCTCAGGATTGATTTTCACCTCTTCCGGCACATCACGAGAAATATTGAGGGTAATCTCAGTTTTGCCGGTTGCTTTATCCGCGCAC
>JAZSHZ010000159.1:0-1862 GCA_045533555.1 Eubacteriales bacterium | reverse complement strand
GAAGAAGAACCAGAGCCCGAGTATGCCGAGCGCGATGTATAAAATTGTCAGAAAAAAACGCAGATGCTTGTTTTCCGGCATCCGATATCACCTTCCTTTTAGTATATTATATATCATTTTGAATCTGATTAAAAGATTTTTTTGGCAAATTGATGAAAATTTTAAATTTCAATGAAATTGAGAATTTTTGCTTGCAAAACAGAGGAAAGTATGGTATCCTAATATCCGTGCTGTAAAAACAAATGACCGCGAGGGGGAGATATTTTGCAGGAGAGCCACAAGTATTATATTGTTGAAGATTCTGCTCTGCCCGAAGTTCTGATAAGGACAGTCAAGGCAAAAGAACTTCTCGCACAAGGTCGCGCGAAGACGGTCAATGAGGCTGCGGCAAAGGCTGAAATAAGCCGCAGTGCCTTCTATAAATATAAGGACCTCATATCACCGTTCAATGATATGTCGCTCGGGCATATAATAACTTTCAGTATGCTTCTTCGCGATGAACCGGGAGTCCTTTCGGGAATCCTCGGACACTTCGCTTCGAACGGCGCAAACATCCTCACAATTTACCAGACAATTCCAAGCGGCGGGCGCGCACCGGTGACCATTTCGGCGGAAACGATGGGGATGACCGCAAATATGGATAGCTTTATTGAGCGCGCAATGCAGCTTGAGGGTGTTATTTCATTCGGTCCCATGGCAGGGCAATAACGAAAGGAGACAAGTAAAATGAAAAAAATTGCAGTTTTGGGCTACGGTACGGTTGGTTCCGGCGTAGTCGATCTCTTTGAGATAAATGCAGATTCGATTGCAAAAAATGCAGGTGAGGCGATTGAAGTCAAATATATCGTCGATATCCGCGATTTTTCTTCGGATAAGAATGCGGCAAAATTCGTCAAGGATTTTGCGATAATTGAAAATGATCCTGAGGTTTCCGTTGTCGTTGAGACTATCGGAGGAACGAACCCGGCATATGATTTCACAAAGCGCGCTCTTCTTGCAGGCAAGAGCGTCGTAACCTCCAATAAGGAGCTCGTCGCAAAGCACGGCGCAGAGTTCCTTGCAATCGCAAAAGAAAAGAACGTCAACTACCTCTTCGAGGCATCCGTCGGCGGCGGCATTCCCGTTCTTCGCCCGATTGCTCAGTGCCTCGCGGCAAATAAGATCGAGGAGATCTACGGAATTCTCAACGGAACGACGAACTATATCCTCACCCGCATGATCAAAGCGGGACTTACGTTTGAAAAAGCTCTTTCCGAAGCTCAGGAGCTCGGCTATGCAGAGCGCGATCCGAGCGCGGATATCGAGGGTCACGATGCTTGTCGCAAGATATGCATCCTTGCATCTCTTGCATTCGGAAACCACATCTATCCCGAATATATCAAGGCAGAAGGCATAACGAAGGTAACTCTTGATGATGTCCGCCTTGCGGGTAAGGCAGATATGGTTATCCGCCTCCTCGGAAGAACAAAGCTTGCGGAGGATGGAAAGGTCTATGCATATGTCGGTCCGCATCTCGTTTCAAAATCCTCACCCATCGCATCCGTCGAGGATGTTTTCAACGGCATTATGGTTCACGGCAATATGGTCGGCGACACGATGTTCTATGGTCCCGGCGCAGGTAAATACCCGACTGCAAGCGCAGTCTCGGCTGACGTTATCGACGCTGTGATCCATTCCGAAAAGCGCCGTGATATCGGCTGGAATGATGCAGGTGCGGAAGTTGTTGCCGATATGTCTGCATTCGTTTCAAAATATTATGTCCGCATCGAAGGCGAAAGCGCAAGAAGTGCGGCAACCCAGAGCTTCAAGAACATCGAGTTCATTGATGACGATGATGTCGCGTTCATCACGGAGAAACTCAC
>JAZSHZ010000059.1:0-5027 GCA_045533555.1 Eubacteriales bacterium | reverse complement strand
CCGTAGGGAACGGATTCATCCGTTCCGTTTCCAATCCGTTTTCGCTTTAGCGAAAACACCTTACCTATTCACTCTTACCTGAAAAAGCACCCTTTCGGGTGCTTTTCGTTATCGGACTTCCGCCGTAAGCTTCTCTCCGTCAAAATCCACCTTGATCGTGCTTTTTTCGGGCGGGTCTTTTGCAATAATCAGCCTGCCGACGAGCGTCTCGACCTTGCTCTGGATAAAGCGGCGAAGAGGGCGCGCGCCGTAGATTGGCTCAAAGCCTTCTTCGATGATATGATCCTTTGCGGAGTCGGAAACCTCAAGCGAAAGCTCAAGGGCTTCAAGCCTTCCGCGAAGGTCATCGAGCATAAGATCGACGATTCTCGTTATATCGCTCTTCGTGAGCGGACGATAGAAGACCGTCTCGTCTATTCTGTTTAAGAATTCGGGGCGGAACTGCATCTTGAGAAGCTTTTCAACGTTCTCCCGCGCATCATCCGAAATCTCGCCCGATGCGTTTATTCCGTCGAGAATGATATCCGAACCCAGGTTTGATGTGAGGATAAGGATCGTGTTCTTGAAATCGACGCATCTGCCCTGCGAATCGGTTATTCTGCCGTCATCAAGCACCTGCAGAAGAATATTGAAGACATCGGGATGAGCCTTCTCGACCTCATCGAAGAGGACGACGGAATATGGCTTGTTTCGGACGGCTTCGGTCAGCTGACCCCCCTCCTCATAGCCGACATCTCCCGGAGGCGCGCCGACGAGTCTCGAGACCGAATGCTTCTCCATATATTCTGACATATCGATTCGGATGAGGTTCTTTTCATCATCAAAGAGCGCTTCCGAAAGCGCCTTTGCAAGCTCGGTTTTACCGACGCCCGTAGGCCCGAGGAAGAGGAATGAACCAATCGGCTTTTTCGGGTCGGCAATTCCAGCGCGCGAGCGCAGAATCGCCTCGGAAACGACGGTTACCGCTTCGTCCTGACCGACGACTCGGCGATGCAGAATCTCATCGAGGCGAAGAAGCTTTTCGCGTTCTCCCTCAAGGAGCTTCGAGACGGGGATGCCCGTCCATCTTCCGATGATTTTTGCAATCTCTTCGTCCGTCACCTTGTCGCGCAGGAGTGTGTTTTCTGTCTCCTCCGCATTTCTTTCCGCCTCCTCAAGCTCTGCGCGGAGTGCGGGGAGTCTTCCGTATTTAAGCTCTGCCGCGCGGTTGAGGTCATAGCTTTCTTCTGCGCGCTCGATTTCCGCATTGAGCGATTCAAGCTCACTTCGCAGTGCAGAGAGCTTTTCAATCGCGCCCTTTTCGTTATCCCATCTTGCGCGCATTCCCGAAAATTTATCGCGAAGCTCGGAAAGCTCACGGCGTATTTCACCGAGATGCTCTTTTGATGAATCATCCTCCTCGCGCATAAGCGCCGCTTCTTCGATTTCAAGCTGCATAATCTGTCTTGATATTTCATCAAGCTCCGTCGGCATCGAGTCGATCTCCGTCCTTATCATCGCGCAGGCTTCATCGACAAGGTCGATTGCCTTGTCGGGCAGGAATCGATCGGAAATATATCTCGCCGAGAGAGTTGCCGCCGCAATCAGCGCCTGGTCGGCAATCTTGATGCCGTGGAAAACCTCATATCTCTCGCGGATTCCGCGGAGGATGGAAATCGTGTCCTCAACAGACGGCTCATCGACGAGGACAGGCTGGAATCTCCTTTCAAGTGCCGCATCCTTTTCGATATAGCGGCGGTATTCGTCGAGTGTCGTTGCGCCGATGCAATGGAGCTCTCCCCTTGCGAGGAGCGGCTTTAAGAGATTTCCCGCATCCATTGCGCCGTCCGTTTTTCCCGCACCTACGATAGTGTGCAGCTCGTCGATAAAAAGGATGATTTTTCCGTCGCTCTCCTTGACTTCATTGAGAACTGCCTTGAGCCTTTCCTCAAATTCGCCGCGGAATTTTGCACCCGCGATAAGCGCGCCCATATCGAGCGAGAAGATAGTTCTGTCGCGGAGAGAATCGGGGACGTCACCGCGGACGATACGGATTGCAAGACCCTCCGCAATCGCGGTCTTTCCGACACCCGGCTCACCGATGAGGACGGGGTTGTTCTTAGTCTTTCTCGAAAGAATGCGGATGACGTTTCTTATCTCCGAATCACGGCCTATGACGGGGTCAAGCTTCTTTTCTCTTGCAAGCTCCGTGAGGTCGGAGCCATATTTTTTGAGCGCATCATAGGTGCTTTCGGGGTCATCCGTGGTGACTCTCGCATTTCCGCGCACCGATGCGAGCACTTCGAGGAAGGTCTCGACGGTGATTCCGGATTCCTCAAAGAGCTTCTTCACGGCGCCGGCTGCCTTGTCGATAAGCCCGAGCGCAAGATGCTCGACGGAAATATATTCATCGCGCATCATCTCCGCGCGCGATTCTGCGGCATTGAGCGAGATCTCAAGCTCGCGCGAGACATAAGCCTCTCCTCCGCCCGAAACCTTCGGGAGAGAGGAAATGATGCTTTCTGCCCTTTTCTTCATTTCGTCGGGTGATTTCCGGAGCTTCTTTATAAGCTCGGGGATGAGCCCTCCGTCCTGCGAGAGAAGTGCAAAGAGAAGATGCGCTTCTTCGATCTGCGGGTTGCCGTATTCAAGCGCCGCGGCTCGTGAGTCCTGTATTGCTTCGATTGATTTTTGCGTAAGCTTCTGCATATTCATAATCAGACAAGCTCCTTTCCTTTATTTATATAATCTCCGTATATCTTTGAAATATAGCCGAATGCGGCATCGACATCGGGATAAACTTCGAAATATGCATTTATCGCGCGGTTGAGAAGCCTGATATATCCCGCCGCACTCTTGCCGAGCGATTCCGCACTTGCGCCCTCGGGCGCGCGGAGCCGCCTGATGAACTTTCCGCCTCCGAATTCCGAAAGGCGCGCGCCGAAATATGCATCCTCAAGCCTCTGCCACATCGCAAAGAAGATATCGAGGCTCGAAATAAGCTCGGCATTCTGCGAGCGGAGCTGCGCGCGCAGCTCCCCGAAATATTCGCCCGCCTCGGGATAAACCGCGATGCTGTATTTCACAGTCGGGTTATATTTGAAGCGGAGCGAGCTTCGGAGCGCGAAGAGCGAATCCTCGATGCCCGAATTTATGAAGAAGCTCTCATCCGCCTCGAGGAGACCGAGAAGGGAAGAGAAGATATCCCGCCGCCTTGCTTCGGGAGTCGCATAGCCGAAATACTCCGCAAGTATTTTATTTATCATGCCCGAGCGCGTTAGCCCCGCGCGATGCGCCGCGCGGTCTACCTCACGGACGATCCCGTCACGCAGCATCAGGCTATATAAGCTTTTTTTCATAAATAACGCCTCCTTTACCTGTAACTTCAGTATACCACCTTTATATAATTTGTCAATAGAATTATATAAAAATATATGCAAGTTTAATGTAAATAATGTGTGAATGTCATTGTTGCACAGTTTGGCAGATGTTTTTTGTTTTTGTTTGTGCATTTGGTATAGTCACCTTGTACAAAACATAGCAAAAACCTTTGTCAATTTAGATAATTTACAATATACTTACATTTATGGTATACTATTTAAGTAACATCAAAGATGTATAAATTTTTGGAGGTATATATAATGTCAAGTGTTAAGCTCAATCATGTCTATAAGCGTTATGACGGCGGCGTCACAGCTGTTTCCGATTTCTGCATAGACATCGCAGACAAAGAATTTATTATCCTTGTCGGTCCGTCCGGCTGCGGTAAGTCCACGACTCTCCGTATGATCGCAGGTCTCGAAGAGATCTCCGAAGGCCAGCTCCTTATCGATGATGTCCTCTGCAACGATGTTGCTCCGAAGGACCGCGATATCGCAATGGTTTTCCAGAACTATGCTCTTTATCCGCATATGACAGTTTTCGATAACATGGCATTCGGTCTCAAGCTCCGCAAGACTCCGAAGGATGAAATCCGCCGCCGTGTTGAAGAGGCTGCAAAGATCCTCGAAATCGACTACCTTCTCGACAGAAAGCCGAAGGCTCTCTCCGGCGGTCAGCGCCAGCGTGTTGCTCTCGGCCGTGCTATCGTCCGTAACCCGAAGGTCTTCCTTCTTGACGAGCCGCTCTCCAACCTCGATGCTAAGCTCCGTGCTTCCATGAGAACAGAGCTCTCCAAGCTCCATGAGCGCCTCCAGACAACGTTTATCTATGTTACACACGACCAGGTCGAGGCTATGACAATGGGTACACGTATCGTCGTTATGAAGGATGGTTTCATTCAGCAGATCGATGCTCCGAACGTACTTTACAACGAGCCGGCTAACCTCTTCGTTGCAACGTTCATGGGCTCCCCGGTTATGAACACATTCGAAGGCAAGCTCATCGATGAGAACGGTGTTACATACATCCAGTTCGGCGATGCAAAGATTGCTCTTCCCGAGTCCAAGGGCCGCAAGCCCGAGGTTATGTCCTACATCGGTAAGGACGTTATCGTCGGTATCCGTCCGGAAGCTCTCCATGACGAGCCTGAATTCATCGAGAAGTATTCCGATGCTCTCATCGATGCTAAGGTTGATGTTGTCGAGCTTATGGGCCATGAGACATATCTCTACCTCAAGTGTGAGAACCGCGACTTCATCGCTCGCGTTGACCCGGCTTCCACAGCTAAGGTCGGCGACACGATCAAGATTGCTCTTGAGACTCCGAAGATTCACCTCTTCGATAAGGACACAGAGCTCACGATCACAAACTAATAAAACCAAATGGATTTGCCCAAGTGTTCATAAAGAGCACTTGGGCAGTTTTTTAACCGCTTGAGATACATAATTCAATGCATAGCAAAAAAAGCAGGCAAAAGCCTGCTTTTCAGACTGTCGAAAAAGGCACAAGAACACAAGCGGAGGATTTATATATAGGGAATGATCTATGTGTCGTTCTGTCTCAAATTTTCACAAAACCAATTTACAAAAAACGGAGCATTGTATATAAAACGCCTTGAAACATCAAATTTCACGGCGTTTTCCGCTTGTTTTGTTCAAACCTCACCT
>JAZSHZ010000287.1:0-16637 GCA_045533555.1 Eubacteriales bacterium | reverse complement strand
GTTGAATTATTTGCAGTTGCGGTGATTGTTGCCTTACCTGCCTTGACCGGTGTGACGACACCTGTCGTTGCATCAACAGTTGCTACCGATGTATTATTTGAGGAGTATGTGAATGTTGCTGCCGTTGCATCATATTCTTCTATCTTATCAAGCTCCTTTTCCTCGTCAATTGCAGTTCCCGAGAGATATCCGCTTGCCGAAACAGTTGCCGTCTCGCCCTCGTCCACATTGATTTCGCTTGCAGTTGAGGTAATCTTTCCGCCGATAATTGCATTTGAAGTTCCGTTTTTAAAGCTTACTGCACGGAACATTGTGTGCAAGCTTGTCGAACTTCCGACGGCCTTGAAAGCAACATAATATTTGCCTGCCTTCGGGAAATTTACGCTGTCGCCATCGACAATTTCCGATGTTGCGGTGTGTACGTTGAACTCACCGACCTTGCTTGTCTTATACATTATTGATTCCTGGGAATCCGATACATAGAGATGTCCGGAAATGTTGTATGCCGTATTTGCCGCGCCCGAACGAAGAATCATTGTCGTATCGTATGTTCCTGCAACGGGGACATCAATTTCAAACAGAATATACTTTCCGCCGCAAAGCTGATATGCATCGCCATAAAGACGAACCCCGCAACCCGGCCAATACGTATCATAGAAATCGTGCGCACCGTCTGTGAGCTTTGCGTAGTTTGTTATATCGATGTTGCAGTCAATATATTTATAGAAACCGAAAGTCTTGTCGTAGGTTATATTGAAAAGGTTTGCATTGGTAAGCATTGCCGAACGGTTTGCTTCTGTTGCTTTGTTGTATCCGTCAACACCCCATTCCTTAACAGGACCGGTTGCCTGACCGCGTGCAAAGTTATAATCGAGGATGACGCCGTCTTCAACAACGTTGATTTTCTCAACATAGCCTGCGGTCGCGCCATAGGAGTCTGTCGTATATGCAGTGATTTCCGCTTCGCCTTCACCGACCGCCGTGATCTTACCGCTTGCATCAACCGTTGCAACGGAATCATTTGAGCTCTTATAAGAGATCTGATATCCCGAAAGGTCTCCGGCAGTTCCGTCGCTCATTGTAAGCCCCGTTACCGACATCTGCGCAGAAGTTCTTCCGTCAAGAGAGAGGTTATGCTTATCAACAGAGCCCGTGAGCGCCGCAACGGATGTTGCAGTTCCCGTTCCGTTCTCGATGAGATAGAATGTTCCCATCGAGCAGTAGCTTATTCCGCTGTAGAAGGTGAAAACATATCTGCCCGGCTCGGGGATTACGATGTTTTCAATATATCTTGCCTCGTCAACAACCTTCGAAAGCTGAGCAACCTGAGTTGTCGCATCCGTTACCTTTGATACGGTTCCCTCTTCATAGTTATTGTAAGAGCCGACTTTGTCTGAGCCTGCGGTGGAGCTTGCGCCGCGGCTTAAATATACCGATGTCGGAGAATTTACCTGCGCGCTGTTGCCGCACCACATCTCCATAGTATATGTTCCCGCCTTCGGGACATATACCTCATATGCGATATACTGACCGCCTGCAAGCTGGATGCCGCATGCCGCAGACCAGTTGATGCTTGAATGGTTTGACCAGTCTCCGCCCGTCGAGCCTGCGAACGAGAAGAGGCCGCCCGTGAGGTTATAATTAACCTCCGTAAACGGGATTCTGCTCGCCTTGTTTGTCGCACTGTTTTCCCAGGACGCACCAAGCGCATTGACAGCTCCTTTTATATCATATTTTATGCGGATGCCTTCCGCCTCTCCCTCTGCCGCGAATGCGAATGTCGGCAGCATTGCCGCAACAAGCGCGAGGGCGAGGATTATGGATATGATTCTTTTCATCTTCGTCTTCCTCCAATTTTTGATGATACATTGTAATTATATCACCGAATTATATTGAAAATCAAGGCTTTTTATTATTTTACAGTCATTTCATCGAGATTTTCGGGAAGAACGACTTCGGCTTCATCGCCCATCTTTATGTTCTCATAGAAAAGCTTCGTTGCGACCGCTTCGCCGACTCCGCCTTCCATCTCGACGGTTATGGCAGAAACCTTGCCTTCCTCAAGCCTTGCCGTGACGGTCATATCCGATGTGCAAACGGTTGTTCCGAATACGGATGCCGCATTGAGAAGCTCGCGGCGGATGATTGCCTCGTAGGTTATTTTATCGCCATCCGACTTTTTCTCAAGCGTTCTGACGGAGCTTATCGGATCGCGCGAAACTGCGGCACCTATGATTTTCACCGCATCAAAATATGAAGCCTCGGATTTTACGGCGTAGCCTTCAAGGACTTTGTATATAAATCCGTCCTTATAATATTTCGATATCTGACCTTCGGGTGCAACATATGCCATCACACTCTTCCGGAGGTCTTCGTCATTTCGCTCTATTGCGTATTTTGCGTTTTCCTTTTCCTCTCCGCGCTCGACGGTTATATCCATCGAAAGCTTTTTCGCGGTGTTAAGCGTCTCCGTTACCGCGGTATATGCTCGCATATCCGCGAAGAACGCATCATAGCCCTTCGCATCTTTGACCGCACCCGATGAGACGAGCTTTGAGAGCAGATCAACGTCTCCCGATTTTGTCGGCATGGAAAGCGCGGTATAGCTCATTGCGACGACATTATCGCGCAAAAAGACCTCGCCGAAGCAATTCGCCCAATCGCAGAGACCGACTTTCTCGCCATAGGTAAGCGCGGTGTCATATGTGAAATCCGCGCCATCTTCATATCCGAGCGCACGGAGAAGAAACGTTGCATACTGCTTTGCATCGCATTTCATCGAATAGCCGAAGGTGGTCTCACTCGTTCCCTTCGTGAGCCCCTTGTCATAGAGATACTGGACATATGGCTTTGCCCAGTCCGCGACATCGCCAAACGGCGCGGTGTAGGGAAGCGCCATTGCTTCTTCCTCCGCGCCGAGAAGTCGGACGAGCATCGCCGCGGCTTCGGATCTCATCGGCTCGCGGTCAAGCTCATAGCCGTTGTTCGTGCCGCGGAAAAGACCGAGGTCAAAAAGCGCATCGGCGCAATGCTCAAAATTCGCCGCGAAAGCGCAGACGGAAAGAACAGCCGCAACCGCTGTGACTATCGCAAGAATTTTCAACGTCTTTTTCATAATGTCTTTACTCCTTTTTCGGTTTATTTTGCAAGCATTTCTTCAAGATTATATTTCTTTGCAATTTTAAGAAGCGTTCCGTCTTTTTGCATTTCTTCTATCACTTTGTTGATCTCCGGAATAAGGTCACTCTCATCTCTAAATGCTATTCCGTATTCTTCGGAATAAAATATCTTTTCAGGAAGAATCACAATTCCCGATGCTTCAGATTTTTTTAAGAAAACTTCTGCTTCTTCTCTCTCTGCAAGAACCATATCGGCCTCATTCTTTTTAAGAGCGAGAACATCCTTTTCAAGCCCCTCTCCGTATGTAATCATCTTGCATTCTTCAAGGTACTCATTTTTTATGTCCTTTTCAAAAAAATTCATGCCCGAATCAATAATTTTTGCACCCGATGCACTTTCCGAATATTTCTCGGCGTCCTCTTCTCTAACAAGCAGAACAAGCTTATTTCTTAAATATGCATCGGAATAGTGTATTGTGCTTTTGTCATCGGAGATCATAAGTCCGTTCCAGATGCAGTCTAACTTATTGTTCCAAAGATAGAACATCCACTCCTCCCAGTCTATTTCAAGAAATACCGGGTCAAGACCGAGTCTCTCGCAGACTTCAACTGCAAAATCTGTTTCAAAGCCTGTAAGCTCATTGGTCTTTTCATCCATATAATTAAACGGTTCTTTCATCGTTATACCAATTAAAAGTTCACCGCTTTCTTTTGCTTTTTCAAAGTCTCCCCAACCTGCAGGATCGTGAGACGTGACCTCATACATATGAATATCTGCAGGAAATCTTACCATAACAGTGTTATCGGTCTTTATATCCTCAATGGATATCGTATACCAACCGCTTTTGCTCTTGCCCTCCGCTTTAACGGAAACAAGCTTTCCGTTGCAAATCTCTGCGGTTATGGTTTCTCCGTCATACTTTTCTATTCTGTACTCAGTCACATTGCTATCCGCTTCAACTCTTTCTCCGGATGCAAAATCACACAAGCATATGTTTCTGTATTTATCCAAGTCGGGCATCTGTGTCTCTGCAAAATCAAAGGTTCTTTCCCCGCCTTTCTTATCCGATGTGTCTCCGTAATGTATGTATCTGTCTCCGGTGTAATACATATATCCGTCCTTATACCAGAGCCTTCCCGAGCTTTCCTGTATGTCCGGATATGTCCAACTGTGGTTCTTTCTTTCAAACCTTTCATTGACTTCAAGCTCTAATTTGTTTTTTTCGGGATTTTCTGCGTTTTTTTCAAACACATACGATGTTTCTTGATGCATCTTACCATAACCGATCGTATCCTCGCCAAAAGTCTCCGTAATCGCCGTTGCTGAAACCTTTTTCGCATCCACGAAATCTGATAATGCCCCTTCAAATCTTTGATAATCTTCAAATGTCCGAAGAAGCTTATCCGCTCCCTTGATTTTGCTCTCATCCGAAAGCTTTTCAAGAAGTATTACCCCATCAGACGCAGACGTGAAGGATTTCACGGGAAGAGACAGCGCAGTATATGTCATTGCAACCATATTCCCTCGACTAAAGCCATACCACGGATAGTTCGCACCGTCATAAATCCCGATTTCCCACGCATCCCAATCTGCATCCATATATCTGAAATCGCCGTTTGTGTTATCATTATATCCAAGGACACGGAGAAGAAATGTGGCATACTGTTGTGCCGTGCAAAGCTCGGTCGCCCCAAAAGAAGTCTCGCTTGTTCCCTTCGTTATCCCCTTATCATACAGGAACTGGACATAAGGCTTCACCCAATCGGGAACATCCGCAAAAGGCGCAGTATACGAGAGAGAAAGCGCTTCCTCTTCACCGCCGAGAATTCGGACGAGCATCGCCCCGGCTTCGGATCTCAACGGCTCGCGGTCAAGCTCATAGCCGTTGTTCGTTCCGCGGAACAAGCCGAGGTCAAAAAGCGCATCGGCGCAATGCTCAAAATTCGCCGCGAAAGCCGAAACCGCAAGAGCTATGCAAATCGCGAGTGTGATTGCGAATATTTTCAATGTTTTTTTCATTATTATCAGCTCCTTTTGCAGTTTCAGTATAGCAGAAACGGCGATGTTTCGCAAGTGGAATCGGAAATGCGGGTCGTCGGGGACGCCGACCCCTACGATAGGTTGCGGGATATTTTAATTTACCCCGTAGGGAACGACCTGTGTGTCGTTCCGCATTTTAATCGGTTGGTTATTTCGGGCGATTCGTGAATCGCCCTACGGGGGGTGTGGAAAATTCCAATCGTTTTGCGATAAGCAAAACACATTAATTCTGCATTTTGCACTCTGCATTCTGCATTAAAAAAGCACCCTTGCCGGGTGCTTTTTATTATTCGCTTAAATTTCCGAGGAAGGTGCGGAGCTTTTCGTTGCTTCCGCCGAGGACTTCATCGGGGGTTCCGTCTGCCTCGATGAGCCCGTCCGCCATAAAGATTATGCGGTCTGAAACATCGTGGGCAAACTTCATTTCGTGGGTGACGATGACCATCGTCATATTCGTTTCGGCAAGCTCACGGATAACGCGGAGAACCTCCTGCGTGAGCTGCGGGTCAAGCGCCGATGTCGGCTCATCAAAGAACAGAACCTTTGGAGAAAGCGCAAGCGCACGAGCTATTGCGACTCTCTGCTGCTGGCCTCCCGAAAGCTCGCAGGGATAATTCCCCGTCTTGTCGGATAAGCCAACGCGGTCAAGGAGCGAGATTGCATTCTCACGGATTTCCGCGAGAATATCCTTCTTGTTTTTCTTCCAATCCGCTCTTTCCTTTGCGAGAAGGCTCGGCGCAAGCATAACATTATCGAGCGCCGAATACTGCGGGAAGAGATTATATGACTGGAAAACGAGCCCGCAGGCAAGCTGCCAACGGCGCTGGTCTTCCTTGGATTTTCCCATATTTATCGCTGAATCATAGACAACATCGCCGTCTATCGAAATTTTGCCGCTCGTCGGTCTTTCAAGCGCGTTTATGCAACGCAGAAGCGTTGTCTTGCCGCTTCCCGATGCTCCGATTATCGAAAGCACCTCGCCGCGCTCCATCGAAAAATCAATTCCGCGGAGAACCTCGGTCTTGCCGAAGCTTTTATATAAGTTATTTACTTCCAAAATAGCCATGGCTTAACCTCTGTAATAATTGAGCTTCTTTTCAATCCAGCCGAAGAGAAGCGTCAGAATTCCGTTGAACGCAAGGAAATAGAGCGCTGTCGAGAAAAGCGGGCCGATGAGACCTTCCTTTGTGAACCTCTCGGCACACATTATAATTTCCGTGACAGCGACAACTCTTGCAAGCGACGTATCTTTGACGAGCGTTATGATTTCGTTGCCCATCGGCGGTATTATGCGCTTGATTACCTGCGGCATAACCACCTTGAAAAACGTCTGCGATTTTGTCATGCCGAGCACCTGACACGCTTCATACTGCCCCTTGGGAACGCTTTCGATTCCGCCGCGATATATCTCGGAGAAATACGCCGCATAGTTTATTGCAAAAGCGACAAGGACGGCAAGCATTCTCTCGCGCATCGGAATATTCCAGATGAGACCCGGAGCGTATAAGACGACAAAAATTTGGAGCATCAGGGGAGTTCCCCTGATGATCCAAACAAATGTGCGACTCAGCCAACGTATCGGTGCAAACTTTGATATTGCACGAAGTATTTTATTTGTGCTTCTTTCCCAGAATCTGAACGGACGGAACTTCGACATCGAGCCGAAGGCGATGACAAGACCGAGCGGAATCGCCGCAAGGAGCGTCACTGCAAAGATGATGCAGTTTTCGCCAAAACCACCCGTCAGCGAGAGAAAGGCGCGTTCGAATGTTGACATAAGTATTATTCCGCCTTAAATATTAGTCCTTAACAAGAAGGTTCTCAAGCTTATACTTTGCAGCGATAGCATCAAGTGTGCCGTCTGCGATAAGCTCATCGATTGTGTTGTTTACCATTGTTGCCATATCGGAGCCCTTGCGGAATGCGATACCATACTGCTCCGGAGCGAACTCGCGCTCTTCGATTGCAACGAGGTCCTCAAAGTCTGTTCCTGCGCCGATGGAACCGATGGAAGCAACATAGTCAACAACTGCGACATCGCTTGTTCCTGCTGCGACATCCATGAGCGCCTTTGCCATGGAGTCAACCGGTGTGAATGCGCTTTCAGCAAAGAACTCATCGCCCGTTGCGATTTCCTCACCTGCGCTGCCTGCCTCTGCGACAACGGATGCGCCGATGACGCCTTCAGCAAACTTCTCGAGGTTTTCCTTCTTGACGACCATAACCTGACGGTTCTGCATATACGGATCGGAAATCTCCATATTTGCCTTGCGCTCGTCTGTTATTGTCATACCATTCCAGATGCAGTCGATGTTCTTTGCATTGAGCTCGATTTCCTTGCTGTCCCAGTTGATTTCCTGGAAAGAAGGCTCGACACCGATCTTCTCGCAAACTGCTTCTGCAAACTCTGTCTCAAAGCCGATGAGATTGTTTGCATCGTCATAATAGTTCATCGGAGCAAAGAGAGTTATACCGATGATCATCTTGCCGTTTGCAAGGATATAATCTGCATCGCTTTCAGCATTATCACCGTTGCCGGAGATTGCGCCGTCATCAACCTGTGCTTCCTGTGCGCAGCCTGCGAGCATGCATGTGAGCATGAGAGCTGCAAGAATGAGTGCTAAAAATTTCTTCATTTTTTGTTCCTCCTAAAGATGTTTTTTGGTTTTGAACGTATGTTATTATAGCACAACACTTTATCGTTGTAAAGTGAAAAATCGAAAAAGTTCTAAATTTTTTTAAAAAGCAATATCCCCCGTGCCGCCGCAACGAGAGATGCTTGTTTTTTATTTCGGTGCTATTATTTCTCCGTTTGTGTTTATGTAGAAATATATCATTTCGGGTCTTCCCGTTTCAAATTCGTCTACGGGATTCTTGAGATATGAAACACGTGCAAAGCCATCGGGGTTAAATTCTTCTGCGCCATCAAATTGCGGTTTAATGACATATTCACCCTTTTCGTTTATATATCCGTATTTTATATCGTCATCGCTCATCTCGGAGACGGCGGCAAGACCGCAGTTCTCAAACGAATTGTAGTTTACCTGATAGAATTTCGCGTCAATCACGAACTTTCCTTCTGCGTTTATAAAGCCCCAATTCATATACCCGGATTCGGCAGCCGCAAGTCCGTTTTCGGAGAAGCCGTATGCAAAGTCAAATTGCGGTTTGATTACAACCTCACCGAGTCTGTTTATATACCCCGTCTTTCCGTACAAATACATTTCATTAAACTCAACATACTGTTCACTGTCATCAAACCGCGCAAGTCCGTTGTCTGCAAAATCCTCAACCCATTTAAACGAAGGCTCAATAACGAATTTACCCGTGTCGTCTATAAATCCCCATCTTTGGTCGCGTTCTGTTCCGATTGCCGCACGTGCAAGCCCGTCGTCACAGAAGATGTACGCATTGTCAAACTGAGGCTCGATTACATATTCGCCATTTTCGTTTATATATCCGTATTTTCCGTCAACAGACGCAGGCGCAAGTCCGTTTTTACCGAACAGTGATATATAGTCAAAGCTCGGTTCGATTACAAGCTCACCCTTTTCATTTATACATCCGTAGTTTCCGTCTTCTGTAACAACGGTAGCAAGTCCGTTTTCGGAAAACTCGAATATATAAACATACTCAAGATTGGCAACTATATCTCCGTGTGAGTTCATAAGTCCCCATTTGTTGTCATATGTGCTTACCCGCACAACGTCCCGTTCGCCAAACGGCTCACCGTTGATGTATTCTTTGCGCTCGATGACATATTCTCCCGTCTTGTCAATATATCCCCAAAGCCACGGCATGTTGACATATCCGTCGGGATATTGCGGGCTTTTTGCCGGAGCGAGTCCGTTTTCAGAGAATGCCCCTGCAAGCGTAAAGCGCGGAGGAATGCGTATTTCTCCATCCTCTGTGCAATATCCGTAAAGGCCCGTTTCATAGTCGTAGTAAGGGAAGATTGCTTCATCATATTTTCGGAAAGTCGTGCACAAAATCAGCAGAAGCAGTATCAGTATAACAGAAAACGCCGAAAGAAAAAATTTTCTCATCACCCGCACCTCCTTTTTTATCTTATCACAGCATCCACAGTAAAGTCAATCGACCAAACCGCCTCAATTATTCATTACAACACCGCTTGGGATGACACAACAGAAGTTGGGTAATATATTAAGACTCCCATATCGCCGACGAGCGATACGGGAGTCCTTACTTTATATCATTTGATTTTACAGTTCAACAAACTCTGCGCCGAGAGCCTCCACCCACGCTTTCCACTTCGGAAAATCGAGAGCGACGGTATCTGCGCTGTGGCTGTCGCTCGTGAGGATGAATTTTCCTCCGCGCGAGGCGATATATTTAATCTGCTCAACCGACGGATACGGCGTCGTCCTCATTCCGCGGAATATTGCACCGAGGTTTATCTCAAACGGGACACCTGCGGGAATGAGCGCATCGACGGCTTTCTTCCATGCGGCGATATACCGCGGGTTTTCCGTGTCGATAATTCTTTCCCGCTCGTTATATTTCGTTATAAGGTCAAAATGCCCGATTATGTCACATTTCGTTTTCTCATAAACCTTTGCGACAAACTCAAAATATTTCTCGCAGACGGAAATCATATCTCCTCCGCAATATTTTTCCGCGGCATAGAGAAGCTGATCGTTTCCGCCGTCGACGTCGATATACTCATCGCCAAAGTCCATATAATGGACACTTCCTATGCGATATTCCGCCCAGGGCGAATCTTCGCTGAGAAAATCCTGCTCAACTCCGAGCCTTATTTCGATTTTATCCTTATATTTCTCGCGAAGACGGGTTATCTCCGCGATATATTTTTCGGTGCTTTCAAGGGACATACAATAGCTTCCGTCGTGCGCCGTGTAGCCGTGACCGGAGAAGCCGAGGATTTTCACGCCGCGCTCTATTGCCGCAAGAACGGTTTCTTCCGCTCGGCTCTTTCCGTCGCAGTTGGTTGTGTGAACGTGCCAATCCGTCATTTCGTCATCTTCTCCTGCTTTACCTTATGGTCGATGACGTGGCGGGAAGCAAGCTCTTCTCTTATTTCGTTGAGAGAAATGCCGCTCTCGAGCATAAGCACCATAACGTGGTATGCAAGGTCTGCGATCTCATAGATTGTTTCAGCCTTGTCCTCCGCCTTTGCAGCGATGATGACCTCTGTCGATTCCTCGCCGACCTTCTTGAGGATTTTGTCGAGTCCCTTTTGGAAGAGATATGTCGTGTATGAACCCTCGGGAAGGTCGCGCTTTCTGCCCTCAAGCATCTTCATAAGGCCGTCAATCGTGAAGTCGGCAACCTCCTCATTTGCCCAGACGGGGTTTTCAAAGCAGGATTCCCATCCGAGATGGCAGGCGGGGCCCTGCGGCTTCACGCGCACAACGAGCGCATCCTTATCGCAATCTGCAGTGATGGAGACTATATCCTGAATATTCCCGCTCGTCTCACCCTTGCGCCAGAGCTCCTGACGTGAGCGGCTCCAGAAGCAGGTCTTCATCTCCTTCATCGAGATTTCAAGACTCTCGCGGTTCATATAAGCAAGAGTGAGGACACGGTTTGTGTTCGCATCCTGAACTATCGCGGGGATAAGCCCCTTTTCATCAAACTTAAGCTCATCAATATTAAGCATCTTTCTTCTCCTTATATTCTCGTATAAATTCCGTTCTTCTTCATTTCCTGCTTCAGGTCGCTTATCGCAACTTCGCCGAAATGGAATATTGATGCGGCAAGACCTGCATCGACCTTCGGAAGCGCCTTGAACAGATCTATGAAATGGCTTATTCCGCCCGCACCGCCCGAGGCGATGACGGGGACGCTGACCGCATTGCAGACGGCTTCGAGCATCTCAAGGTCAAACCCGCCCTTGACTCCGTCGGTATCAATGGAGTTGACGACGATCTCACCCGCGCCGAGTCCGACGCATTTCTTTATCCATTCGATTGCTTCCATACCGGTATTCTCGCGCCCGCCCTTTGCAAACACGCGGAAAACTCCGTCCACGCGCTTGACGTCTGCCGAGAGGACGACACACTGGTCACCGTAAAGCTTTGCCGCCTCATAAATGAGGTTCGGGTTTCTTATCGCGCCCGAGTTTACCGACACCTTGTCCGCGCCGCATTTGAGAACGCGGTCAAAATCCTCGACAGTATTGATTCCTCCGCCGACCGTGAGCGGAATGAAGACGGATTTTGCCGTCTCGCAGAGGATATCCGTAAACAGTCTTCTGCCTTCCGCAGATGCCGTTATATCATAGAAAACGAGCTCGTCCGCACCGTTTTCGCTATAATACTTTGCAAGCTCAACGGGGCTTGAAACATCGTTTAAGTCCTTGAAGTTGACACCCTTGACGACTCTGCCGTCCTTGACGTCGAGGCAGGGAATAATTCTCTTTGTTATCATTTTGCCACCTCGATTGCTTCCGCGATATTTATCGCACCCGTATAATATGCCTTGCCGACAATTGCACCATAAACTCCAAGCTCCGAAAGCGCCTTCACGTCATCAATGGAGCTTACACCGCCCGATGCGATGAAGTTCATATTATATTTTTCGGAAAGAGAGCGATAGAGCTCAACATTCGTTCCCTTCATCGCGCCGTCCTTTGAAATATCCGTGCAGATGATTGTGGAAACGCCTATATCCTGCATAAGCGTCATTGCGGCATCCGTTGTCAGCGCGCTCTTTTCCGTCCATCCGCGGATGGCGGCAAAGCCGTCCTTGAGGTCAATTCCGACGGCGATTTTATCGCCGAAGCGGACGACGGCTTCGCGGGTGAAATCCGTATCCGTCACCGCAACCGTTCCGAGAATGACGCGGTCAACGCCTGCGGAGATATATTTTTCGATGACCTCAAAGGAGCGGATGCCTCCGCCAACCTCGGTAAAGAGATCTGCAGTGCGTTTTATGTCGCGTATTACCTCAAAATTCGGGGTTTCTCCGCTTTTTGCGCCCTCGAGATCGACGACGTGGATGCATTTTGCTCCTTTTGCGCGGAAATCGAGCGCGATCTCCGCAGGATTGTCGCTATAAACCGTCATCTGATTATAATCGCCCTTATAGAGGCGGACGGCTTTTTTATCAAACAAATCTATTGCGGGAAAAATCAGCATATTCTATACCTCCAACTCAACAAATGCGCGCAGAATCGAAAGTCCGACATCCCCGCTCTTTTCGGGGTGGAACTGACAGCCGTATACATTGCCCGATGCTACCGCCGCGGTGAGCTCCGCTCCGTATTCTGCGGTTGCAATAACCGCACCATCGCAGTCTGCGGCATAGTAGGAGTGTACGAAATACACGCAGTCACCCTCGTTTATATACTTGAATATAGGGCTTTTCTCACCCTTGAAGGTGAGGGCATTCCATCCGATGTGGGGAATCTTGAGCTCCTTCGGGATAACGTCCGCAATGGGGCGGACATTGCCTTTTATAAGTCCGAGGCCCTCGTGTTCTCCATATTCGAAGCTCTTTTCAAAGAGCATCTGCATTCCGAGGCATATTCCGAGAATCGGCTTTCCCTTTGCCGCCTCATCGCAGACGACCTTGCCAAGCCCCGACTCACGAAGCTTTTTCGCCGCATCCTCAAACGCACCGACTCCGGGGAGGATTATCTTTTCTGCCGCCCGGATAACCTTTTCATCGGAGCTTACGGTAACCTCTGCACCGATTGCGGCAAAGGATGCGCGAAGCGAGAAAAGATTTCCGACGCCATAGTCAACTATCGCTATCATCAGAGAACTCCCTTCGTGGACGGGATTACGTCCGCATTATCGGGGTCAATCTTTACTGCGGCGCGGAGTGCGCGACCGACGGATTTGAATGCACCCTCGATTATATGATGCGAGTTCTTGCCCGAAATCTGCTTTATATGGAGTGTTATTGCCGCCTCGCGGACGAATCCGAGCCAGAATTCCTCGGAAAGCTCCGTGTCGAAATCTCCTACCTTGACAGTCGGGATATCGAGGTCATAAACGAGCATACCGCGTCCCGAAATATCGACTGCGGAGAGAATGAGCGCCTCATCCATCGGGAGAAGCATATTGCCGTAGCGGTAGATTCCTCTCTTATCTCCGATTGCCTCGGAGAATGCCTTACCGAGCGCAATTCCGATATCCTCAACCGTGTGGTGATAATCAACATATGTATCCCCGTCGCACGAGACTGCAAGGTCAAAGTTTCCGTGGCGCGCAAAAAGAGTCAGCATATGGTCAAGAAAACCGCAACCCGAATTTATCTCGCTTTTTCCGCTTCCGTCGAGACTCAGCGCAAGCTTTATCTTCGTTTCCGCGGTATTTCTGATTATTTCAGCCGTTCTGAGCATTTTTCCTGCTCCCTTCATTTATTATTTTACGTCTTTATATGATGCAAGGTCTGCGGGAAGCGAAACTGCTCCGCCTTCGGTATAATCGCTTGAAAGAGTGCTCTCAAGTTCTACCGCCTTGCCGTCCTTCGTTGTTTTCTCCGAAACCTTTGCGGTTATTTTTGAAAGCGCATCGCCCGACGTTGTAACCGAGACGGTGACGCCCTTGAGCCCGCTTTCTGCCGCAAGCTCGCCCGCAAGTGCAACGGGCGCATATTTAAACGAGCCGCCGTCAACCCTGATTACTGCCGAAACGGGGATTTTTGCATAGCGGATTGCATTGACGGAGATATTTCCGAGCGCCTCATCAAAGGTTGCCTTTTCGCGCAGCTTCTCACCGTTGCTTATGCCATAGACATAACCGTCGGTATAATAAAACTCGATCGGAATCGTCTTGAAGGATCCGACGGAAAGCTTTCCTCCTTCATAGGGGACAAGCTTCTGCTCACCCTTTGAGGACACCTTTGCATTGTTTTCGATATTTGTGAGCATGGTCTGGACGTTTCTTGCATTGAGCTTGCCGTCATACGTCACGTCAACCGTTGCAGACTCGCGGACGGATTTCGCGGGGGCAGCGGAATATGCGGAAACCGCATCCATTGCCTTTCGATAGTTTGCAAGATAAACATCATAACCCTTCGCATCGGAGATTGCGCCCGATTTTACGAGCGAGCCGAGAAGAGTCGCCTCTCCGCTCTTTGTCGGAAGCGAGAGCGCAGTCCAGCTCATTGCAACGATATTATCGCGAAGGAATTTTCTTCCCGATGAAAAAGTGTTGAATCTGTCAACCACACCGATCTTCTCGCCGAAGTCGGAGGCGGTGTTATATGTGAAATCCTCGCCGTCGACATATCCGAGCGCGCGGAGGAGAAAGGTTGCATATTGCTGTGAATCGACCTTCATTGTCGAGCCGAAGGTCGTCTCGGTCGTTCCCTTCGTGAGCCCCTTGTCATAGAGATACTGGACATATGGCTTCAACCAATTATCAACATCCTTAAAAGGCGCGGTATATTTAAGCTTCATTGCCTCTTTTTCCGCACCGAGCAGGCGGACGAGCATCGTCGCCGCTTCGCTTCTCATCGCTTCGCGGTCAAGCTCATAGCCGTTGTTCGTTCCGCGGAAAAGATCAAGCTCATACATCGCATCCGCGCAATGCTCAAAATTTGCCGCAAACGCGCTCAACGAAAGCGCAATGCAGAGCGCGAGAGCTATCGAAAATAATTTCATTCCTTTTTTCATAAAAAATTCTCCTTTTATTTAAGAATTCCGGAAAGCGTATTGATCAGAATATCCATTTCTTCCTTCGCACCGACGGTTATGCGGAGATAATCCGAAAGGCGGGGTTTTGCGAAATGGCGGACGAGAACTCCGCGGCGCTTGAGCTCATTATATAGCATTTCTCCGCCTGCGGTCTTATGCTTTGCAAAGATGAAGTTTGCCTTCGAATCCGTCATCTCAAAGCCGAGAGAAGCAAGCTTTTCGCAGGTGTAGGCGCGCGTTTTCTCGATCTCGCGGCAATTCTTTCTCGTATATTCCTCATCCTCGAGGACTCCGATACCTGCCGCCATGGTCATACGGTTGATGTTATAGGGGTTCGTCGAATATTTTATCGTGTTCATATCTCCAATCAGCTCTGCCGATGCTGCGCCGAAGCCGAGTCTTGCGCCCGCCATCGAGCGCGATTTTGAGAACGTCTGCGTGACTATGAGGTTAGGATATTTCGGGATGAGCGAAAGCGCGCTCTCCGTTCCGAAATCGACGTAAGCCTCATCGATAACGACAACGTTGTCGGGATTTCTCTTCACGATTTCCTCAATCTCGGAGAGCGGAAGCGCAATTCCCGTCGGCGCATTCGGGTTTGCGATGAATATCGTCGCACCTGCGCCATAATATTCCGATGTGTCAATCGTGAAATCCTCGCGGAGGGGAAGCTCCGTGTACGGAATATTATTCAGCTCCGCGAAGACAGGGTAGAAGCCATAGGTGATATCGGGGAATATCGCAGGCTTTTCGTCATCGCAGAATGCCATAAACGCGAAGTTCAATATCTCATCCGAGCCGTTCGTTACGAGGATGTTCTCATATTCAAGACCGCACATTTTTGCGATCTTCTCCGTCAGCACCCTGCATTCGGGATCGGGATAGAGCTGCATCTTCTCTGCCGCTTCCGCCGCATATTTTCTCGCCTTTTCCGATGGGGGATAGGGCGATTCATTCGTGTTAAGCTTCGTGTATTTCATATCCTGCGGTTGCTCACCGGGCGTATACGGTGTGAGCGCCGCATACTTTTTGCTCATAAATCTACTCATTGGTCATTATCTCATTTCTTTAGTATTGCGGGTCGTCGGGGACGCCGACCCCTACGAGGAGCCGTGTGTGAAACCTCGTCATTTCGAGTAAAGCGAAGCCGCATCGAGAAATCTCAACCGTGGATGAGATCTCTCCGCTTCGGTCGAGATGACAGAATGGGGTAGCCGCATTAATTTTCAATTTTCTTCGTTCTGACGGTTGCCGATCTTGCGTGTGCCGAAAGGCCTTCCTTCTCGGCAAAATATGCGATGTCATCCGCAACGCGCGCAAGAGCTTCCTTTGTGTAGTATGTATATTGCGATTTCTTTATGAAGTCATCGACCGAAAGCGGACTTGAGAACTTTGCCGTGCCGCTCGTCGGAAGAGTATGGTTCGGGCCTGCGAAATAATCGCCGAGCGCCTCGGGGCAATTCTTGCCCATGAATATCGAGCCTGCATGGCGTATTTTATCGAGATAATCGAAAGGATTATCGACGCAAAGCTCAAGATGCTCGGGCGCGAGCTCATTTGAAATCTCAATCGCCGCATCGAGCGAATCCGCAACGATGATTTTGCCGTTGTTATCAATCGAAGCTCTTGCAATTTCGTTTCTCGGAAGAAGCGGAATCTGCCTTTCAAGCTCCTTTGAGACTGCCTGAGCAAGAGAGATGCTGTCGCAGACAAGAACTGCCGATGCCATCTTACCGTGCTCCGCCTGAGAGAGAAGGCCTGCCGCGACGTGTTCGGGGTTTGCCGTCTTATCCGCAACGATGAGAATCTCGCTCGGACCTGCAATCATATCTATCGAAACCGCGCC
>JAZSHZ010000252.1:0-2079 GCA_045533555.1 Eubacteriales bacterium | reverse complement strand
CAGCATACGTGCGCGACGGTGACGGAAATGCAGTTGTATGGAATTACAGAAACAAGGCACAATATCGCTTTGCAAAAGTCGGCGATAAAGTTACAGCCGGATTCTACGCTTCGGGAACACATCGTGTTATCGGTAACGAAGCCTGCCCGCTTCAACCTCCGATATTCGGTGAGATCGCACAGACTGTATGTAGTTTCGCCGAGAAATATAATATTTCCGTTTATGATGAAGTAAGTGGAAAAGGACTTCTTCGACATTTGTATATCAGAAGCGGTGCGGGCGATAACGGGGAGATATGTGTTTGCCTTGTTATCAACGGCAAGGAATTTTTGTATTCCGAAAGCCTTGTTGATCTGTTGACTTATAAATTCAGCAGAATCGTCGGCATTGTAATTAATATAAACCAAAAAAATTCAAATCTCATTCTCGGAAATGAGTATAAGACTCTTTGGGGTAAATGCGGAATATCCGACGTCTTCTGCGATGTAGAACTCGATGTTTCGCCCGCGGCGTTCTATCAGGTCAACCACGATGCCGCAGAATTGCTTTGCAGAACTGCAGCAGACATAGCAGATCTTAAAGGCGACGAGCACCTTCTTGACCTCTATTGCGGCATTGGAAGCGTTGGCCTTTCAATGGCACACCGAGTACGCAGATTGACGGGCGTAGAAATCGTTCCGCAGGCAGTTGAATGCGCGATCAAAAATGCCGAAAGAGCCGGTATTGCAAACGCCAAATTTGTTTGCGCGGATTCTGCTGACGGCGCCGCAGACATTCTTGCCAAAGCCGACGAACTTCCCGATATTGTTGTCCTCGACCCCCCGAGAAAAGGATGCGCGCCCGAACTTCTCGATTCACTTACCAATGCAGGAATCAAAAAGATAGTATATATCTCCTGCAATCCCGCAACCCTCGCCCGCGACTGTTCACATCTCGCACAACAAGGTTGGAATATCGGAGAAGTGCATCCGGTCGATCTTTTTCCGAGAACGGGACATGTTGAGAGTGTTGTGCTTTTGCAAAAAGAAGAATGATACACAATATGAAACTTCATCCCGCTCCTTTTGAAATGATAAAGAGCGGTAAAAAGACAATTGAACTGCGTCTGTATGATGAGAAGCGCCGAAAGATAAAAGTAGGCGATGAGATCATCTTTACAAACACAGTCAACGGTGAAACGTTGAGTAGAACGGTTAAGGATATACATAAATTTGAATCTTTTTATGAGCTTTACAAATCGTTGCCTTTGTTAAAATGCGGATATACCGAAGATGATGTTGAAAAAGCACTTCCGTCCGATATGGAGCGGTATTATTCACAAGAAGAACAAGACAAGTATGGCGTTGTTGGAATCGAATTGCGCTGACAACGAAGATACAAGGAGTAAAATTCGAGAATGAAAAAACAGAACTACGAAAATGAACTACCGGAAGGCTATAAGCAAGTATTGCATATAGATGCAAAAGATGCAAAGACCGGAATAATAATGAATGTTGTGTCCTTGCTAATCCTCGTAATCGTTCTTGCAGTTGCATACATACCTTTAAAACTTAATAATGTGGATATATTATTAGATTTCCCTGCAAAGGATTCTACGGAATTTTCGATAGCAATGCTTCTGTTTTGCATTGTGTTGTTTGCATATATCGTTATGCACGAGCTTGTACACGGTATAGCATACAAGTGCTTGACCGGTGAAAAGCTCACGTTCGGTATCAGTTGGAGTTGCGCTTTCTGCGGCGTACCTCATATATATTCATATCGTAAAACAGCAATTATATCATCTGCGGCACCGCTTGTATTGTTTTCTTTAATATTCGGAGCCATAACGTTTTTATTGTATTTTGTTTCGCCTATATATTATCTCCTTTCCGCAATTCTTTTTGGTCTTCATCTCGGTGGATGCAGCGGAGATATGTATATCATATTAATGCTGTTTAAGTATAGAAATCCAAAAGTCTTAATGAGAGATACGGGCCCTGAGCAATTTATCTATATTCCGAATTGAGGGAGACAATGAATAGTATTAATCGTAATTATGACATCGCCGAAGTCGGATCGTAGCCATGTCGTTCTGTG
>JAZSHZ010000066.1:0-12609 GCA_045533555.1 Eubacteriales bacterium | reverse complement strand
GGCCTTTGCGATGTAGTACGGCTATCTGACGGACGACAGATCATCATTGATATCGGTGATGCCCAGGAAGAGAGTGCCGATAACCTGTTTAAAAGACTGAAGGCGGAGTCTCCTTTTGAGAAACCTGTCATCGCTGCGTGGATCTTCACCCACGCCCATTGTGACCATTACTTTGGTTTCTTCCCCTTTATGGATAAATATGGTGATGAGGTAATCATCGAAAAGTTCTTCTTTAACTTCCCCGATGCGGACGATAAAGAACATTATCCTGCCCTGACCGATCTCCGAATTTCTATCAATAAATGGATGAACACAGAAGGTGTGACGGTCGACGAGGTGCTGAAAATGTTCCTACGGCGTGTTGAAGACATGGGCGTGCCTGTATATATGCCCCACACAGGTCAGAATTACCGCATCGGTGATGCGAGCTTTACTTTCCTCGCGGCGCCCGATTCCACCATACACCGCTCTACCGGCATCAACCAGGCCTGCCTCATGTTTATGATGGAGCTTGCCGGTCAGAAAATCTTCTTCACGGCTGACGGCTCATTTGGTGATGCACGTCTGCCTGAGCGTTACGGCAATGAATTGAAGGCCGATATTATGCAGGTTCCGCACCACGGCTTTGGTTGCGGCGACAACGATGAGCAGATTCGCGGATTCCGCCTTGTCGCGCCCCGAACCTGCCTGCTGCCGACGGAATTTGATATAGCATACACTTCCTTTACAACTTATCACCCCGGCACCAACTACCTTATGACCCGACTGAATATCGATGAACTCCTCACCGGTGAAAAAGACCATGTTCTGCTCCTTCCATATTCTCCCGACCCGTCCGAAGCCTTTACCTATCGTCAGCGTTATCTTGAAGGACGCGATAACAGCGGCGCACGTACCTGGATTTTCAGCGATTTGAATACCGGCAGAAAAGAGGACTTTATCTTCTCGGTATTCAACGGCAATTTCTACAACGCCAAGATTCAGGTAGATCTGTTTTTTGAGAATATACAGAGGAAAAATGTCACAATCCAGAATCAAGGTCTGCGCCTGGGTGTATTCCGCCTCAACTGTCTTCTCCATCCGGAGGAAGATCAGTCCGCATTCGATGAACCGAACTTCCTTGAGAAGCTGAATATTCCTGAAAATACCTATTTTACGGTGCGGTTCATCAGCGACGTTCCCATCGTGGTATCTCATCGGGATCACACCCCTGCCTATCGCTCCACCGTTGTATAATAAATCGGAGGCGTAGCGAAATACATTTTGCTGTAGTTCTCATATTGTCGAAAAAGTCCGGCAAAAGGCGGCGCAGCGGATTACAGACTGTCGAAGAACCCGAATTTGCATTAAGCAAACATCGGGTTCTTCTTCATTTTTATTAAAAATACGATAAAATTGAGTGTTTTGGAAAGTGTATTATTCGCCTTCCATTTCCATTTTGAAAAGAACAATTGGATCTATGCTTGGTCTTCCGTTATCGTCACAATACAGTTCTTCCACAAACTCATATATTTTAGAAAAATCTACCGCTTTGCTTATTTGTCTTAACAAATGTTCTCGCGGTACCAAGTCCTCTATGCTTACCATTTTTACTTGATATCTGTTTTCGTTGCTTTTCTGCATCATCTTTCATCATCTCTTCTATTATACCGTAAAATGAAGAAAAAGCCCAGCCTTCGCCGGACTTTTTCGACAGTCTGAGACGGGATGCTTTGCATCTCGTTTATTATTATGTACGGGTTATTTGAATTTTAAACATATAGTTTTTCGCCTCATTATATTGATTTTTCTCGTCAAATATGATATAATTGACGAGAAAGAAAAGGAGGTTACGAGATGCGTCGCTTTGACTATACCGGGCTTATTAATAAGAAATGGGATAATGAAGTTATTAATTACCTATCTCTTATTCACGAATATAAGGGAAAGCAGACTTCATATATTCAGCAGAAGCCATTAGAACTTAATAAATTAGTTGAAATAGCAAAAGTTCAAAGTACAGAAGCTTCTAACTCAATAGAGGGTATTAGAACTACTGAAACTCGTTTGCGTCAGTTGATGAATGAAAAAACTGCACCTCGCAACCGTGATGAAAAAGAAATTGCCGGATATCGAGATGCGCTTAATGTAGTTCATGAGAATTTTGAATATATTCCACTTACTCCGAATTATATTTTGCAGCTTCATAAAATTCTTTTGAGCCATACAGATTCAGGGTTTGGCGGTTCGTTTAAGAA
The DNA here is from genome assembly GCA_045533555.1 of Eubacteriales bacterium. GTDB lineage: Bacteria > Bacillota > Clostridia > Oscillospirales > JAAYXM01 > SIG480. Next base: position 10,372 of record JAZSHZ010000066.1, on the reverse strand, counting down.
TGTTCAAAACTATATCAGTGCAACAGATGAAACGGGTAAACGCTTTAACTTGTTTACACCATTAGCTCCTTATGAAACACCCGATGCCATTAAAGAAATATGTGACGAGTTCAATCGTACAATCGGAGAAGGCAAAATCGACCCACTTCTGATAGTGCCGGTCTTTATTCACGATTTTCTGTGTATACATCCCTTCCTTGACGGAAACGGAAGAATGTCAAGATTGCTGACTACTTTATTGTTATATAGAAGTGGATATGAAATTGGTAAATATATTTCGTTGGAAGCGAAAATTGCAAACAATAAGGAAGCATATTATGCCGCATTGGAAGACTCACAGGAAGGATGGCACGAAGGCAAGGATGATGCAACTGCATTTATAAAATATCTGCTTAGTACTATAATTGCCGCATACCGTGACCTTGATGACAGAATCAACATTGTAAGTTCAACTTCTCTTGATACTGTAAAAAATGCAATTGATAATAAATAAGGTAAGTTCACAAAAAAAGAAATATTAGAACTTTGCCCGTCGCTTAGTGCGTCTACTGTTGAAAGACATCTGAAAAAACTAACGGCAGATAACTATATTGAAAAACACGGTGTTGGGAAAAATACATTTTATGTGAAATGCATTTAATGTTCTTGAACTGAAATTTTGTGGAAATACACAAAATTATAGAAAGTGAATATTCTGTAAGCTCTCTGCTGTTTGTTCTTTGCAAACTTTGCAAAATGTGATAAAATCCAAATTGCGACATAGCAATTTAATATAGACCAACAAAAGTTTACATTTGGTAAAAATGTAAGCTCGGCTTTTCATACTTTTGTTGGTGTGAGCTATGTCGCAGTAGTGGTTGTAGCTTGCGTTTTTCGTGCGTTGGCTACGGCTGACGCATTTTTTATTATTTAGGAGGAATGCAAAATGAAAAGAGTTATTTGTGGGTTGGTAGTGGTCGTTTTGATGTTATCGCTTTGCGCTTGTGCCAAAAAGAGTGATACAAAAGAAATACAAGGGAAAGAGACTGTTGAAAAAACAGAAAGTACTCCAGTGCCTGAAAAAACGAGATTACAGAAGGAAATTTTATTTCAATAATTCAAGGATATTGGGCAACCGAAATTGACGGGTGTTGTTATTTGATACATATTGAAGACGAGAATTTCACATCCGGTGTATTTGAATCCTCTATGGGCCCCACAGGAAATATTACAAAAGAAGAAAAAATAGACGAAAACACATATAGAATCGATGTATACTTTCCTGAAACAATATTGTTTGATGAAAAGATTGCAGAGGATTATGGAACATATATTTTCAGTAGTTCAAATGGCTTTACGGAAACTATGATAATGAAAAACGAAGCAGGAAATGAATTTGAATATACATATGGAGGAAAAACACTTGATTCTCTTGAAAAAGTTTGTTATGAGTTGGAGAATAATGCATCTTCTTCACCAAATAGTGATTGTACAGCCAGTTATTACGTTGGGAAAACAGCACAAGAAGTGTTTGATGATTTTGGATATGACTATTTCATAAACCCGATGAACAGAGGCATGGGTTTCATATATGAAAATAGCATGTGGTTCAAATATTTGAATTATGTAGATTTTAACTCACAACCGAAGAGTGACTCCATAATATTAGAGGTCATGACAGACGGAAAAGGAATTGAAATTTATAATGGCGTTAGCATCGGAGATACATTAAGCGATATCCAAGAAAAAATCGGAATAAATTGGTATGATGGCAGTATTCAAGCAAAATCATATATTGAAGGTGCTGTTATTACTTGGAATCTTGATTTTGCTGACAAGAGCATTATTATGGCAACAATAACAAAAGCATAAATTTGTATGATAGTTTCCCCATCATTTTCCTTACATAAAAATCCCTTGGCTGCAAACAATAGTGTTATAACATCAAAACAAAAGGGGATTTATATAATGAAAGCAACAGGTATCGTACGCCGGATAGACGACCTTGGTCGTGTCGTTATACCTAAGGAAATCCGAAGAACAATGCGTATCCGCGAGGGCGACCCGCTGGAGATCTACACGGATCGCGACGGCGAGGTAATCTTCAAAAAATATTCGCCGGTGGGTGAGCTTGCTTCGTTTGCAGGTTCAATCTGCGAGACGCTCAACAAGACGACGGGCGCGACTGCGCTTATCTGCGACCGCGACACGGTCATTGCCGCAGCGGGTCCGCTCCGACGTGAGCTTTCCGACAAGCGCATCTCCGAAGCGCTTGAGAGAATCATCGAATCGCGCCAGATATATCAGCATAAAGCAGGCGAGAGCGCCGTCGGGATAACGGATGCGGTCGTCGGACAGTTTGTCTCGATATCCGCGCCGATAATTGCGGAGGGCGATGTCTCCGGCTGCGTTGTATTCGCGTTTGACGGAGCGGAGAGCGAGCTCGGAGAAACGGGGTATAAGCTTGCGCAGACGGTCGCGGGCTTTCTCGGAAAGCATATGGAATCATAGCAAGGAAAAAGCAAGCGGGAATGTGATGTTTCCGCTTGCGTATTTTTTCGTATAAATTTTTTCAAAAAACAGTTGAAAAATATTTCATTATATGGTAGAATGTACTGTACTTATGTAGACAAGCCGTTTTGGCATAATATTTTCGGAGGTGTTTATAATGATCGTTGCAATTTCAATAGTTCAGCTTGTTCTCGCAGTCGCTCTCGCGGTCGTCGTTATTTTCCAGCAGGGCCGTCAGCAGGGTCTCGGAGCAATTTCCGGTGCTGCGGACACATTCCTTTCCAAGAATAAGTCCAAGTCCCTTGATGCAACTCTTGCAAAGGTAACTGCTGTTCTTGCTGCAGTGTTCGCTGTTGTGACGCTTGCGCTCAACGTCCTTATCAATTTCGTTAAGTAATTATCTCAAAAAGCTTCAGTGCGCAGAGCGGTTTTTGCTTTGCGCGCTGTATTTTTTCTCAAAGAAGGAGACTTTAATTTGATTAATCCTAACATTAGAAACATTGCAATCATCGCGCACGTTGACCACGGTAAGACCACGTTGGTCGACGAGATGCTCAAGCAGAGCGGAACATTCCGCGAGAATCAGGTCGTCGCCGAGCGCGTTATGGACTCGAATGACCTCGAGCGCGAGCGCGGAATAACGATTCTTGCAAAGAATACATCCATTCACTATGGAGACGTCAAGATAAACGTCATCGACACGCCGGGACACGCGGATTTCGGCGGCGAGGTCGAGCGCGTCCTCAAAATGGTAGACGGCGTTATTCTTCTTGTTGATGCCGCAGAGGGCCCGATGCCGCAGACGCGCTTTGTTCTTCAGCGCGCGCTTGCGCTTGGCCACCGCGTCATCATCGCGGTCAATAAGATAGACCGTCAGGATGCCCGTCTCGACGAAATTGAGGACGAGGTTCTCGAGCTCTTTATGGAGCTTGAAGCGAGCGATGAGCAACTCGATTCCCCCTTCCTCTTCTGCTCGGCGAGAGCGGGAATTGCATCCGTCAGCGCGGATGTCGAAGGAACGGATATGCGCCCGCTTTTCGATAAGATCATCGAATATATCCCCGGCCCGAGCGCAAATTGCGACGAGCCTATGCGCCTTCTCGTTTCCTCTATAGACTATAATGATTATGTCGGCAGAATTGCAATCGGCAGAATCGAATCGGGCATAATCCGCCAGAATCAGGAGATTATCGTCTGCGATTACCACGGTCTCCGCGAGCCGAAAAAAGCAAAGGTCACCGCAATGTATCAGGTCGAAGGTCTTGAGCGCGTCCCCGTCACGGAGGCGAGCGCAGGCAATATCATCTGCCTTTCGGGTATTGCCGATATCACCATCGGAGACACGATCTGCGACCCCGAAAAACCCGAGCCGCTCCCGTTTGTCAAGATTTCGGAGCCGACGGTTGAGATGACCTTCTCGGTAAACGATTCTCCGTTTGCGGGAAGAGAAGGAAAATTCGTCACGACAAGAAATATAAAGGACAGACTTGAGCGCGAGCTTTTAAAAGACGTTTCGCTCAAGGTTGCTCCCGCGGAAAATTCCTCGGATTCGTTCATCGTTTCGGGAAGAGGTGAGATGCATCTCTCCATCCTTATCGAGACGATGCGCCGCGAGGGCTATGAATTCCAGGTAAGCACGCCGCGCGTTCTTCTCCGCGAGATTGACGGCGTCGTCTGTGAGCCGATGGAGGAGGTCGTTATAGATGTGCCGGGCGATTGCAGCGGCGCGGTCATCGAAAAGCTCTGCTCAAGAAAGGGAGAGCTTCAGAAGATGTCGCAGGTTGGCTCACGCACAAGAATTGAATTCATCATCCCCGCACGCGGTCTCTTTGGCTACAGAAACGAATTCCTCACGGATACGAAGGGCGAGGGAATCCTCAATTCGATATTCCACGGCTATGCGCCCTCAAAGGGAGAAATTCCCCGCCGCGCAACGGGCTCTCTCGTCGCGTTTGAGACGGGGGAGGCGGTTGGTTACGGCATATTCAATGTCCAGGACCGCGGCTCGATGTTCGTTTCCCCGGGCGATGACGTCTATGCGGGAATGATCGTCGGTGTTTCAAACAAGGCGGATGATATACCCGTCAACGTCTGCAAGAAAAAGCAGCTCACGAATATGCGCGCATCGGGAAGCGATGATGCTTTGAGGCTCGTTCCGCCGCGCATACTCAGCCTTGAGCAGATGCTTGAGTTCCTCGCGGATGATGAGCTTCTGGAGGTTACTCCGAAATCACTCCGCATGAGAAAGAGAATTCTCGATCATTCGCTCAGAATGAAGGCACTTAAAGGAAAACAGTAAGAAGAGCGGGGCTTGACCCCGCTTTTTCGATAATCGGGAGGAGCTTATGCAAAACGGGTTTCTGAGAAATAACAAAAACGGAGTCACATGGCTTTCCGTCCCCGCATTCGATGCGACGGGGCTTTGCGTCACCTGCTTTTCAACGCGCCTCGGCGGTGTTTCGCCGTCTCCGCTTGAGAGCATGAATCTCGGCTTCAACCGAGGTGACGCGCGCGAAAATGTTCTTGAAAACTATAAACGCCTCGGCGATGCCGCAGGCTTTGCGGCTGAAAAGCTCGTCGCATTCTCGCAGGTTCACGAAGCAGACGTCTGCATTGCGACGGATGCCGATGCGGGAGAGGCATATCTCTCCGAAAAAAGGAAGTTTGATGCGGTCATCACGAATGTCCCGAAGCTTCCGATTGCGACATACCATGCGGATTGCGTCCCGATATTTTTTCTTGATCCCATAAAGAAGGCGGTCGGCGTTGCCCACGCAGGCTGGAGGGGGACGGCAAAGCGCTGCCCCGCCGCCGCGATTGAGGAGATGGTGAAAAACTATGGCTGCGATCCGGGCAATATTCTCGCGGCAATCGGCCCTTCGATCGGGCAATGCTGCTTCGAGACGGATGGAGATGTTCCCGATGCGATGGAGAAAAGCTTCGGAAGCGCCGCCGCGCCGCATATCGATGATATAGGAGGCGGCAGATACAGAATCTCGCTTGCGGGGCTCAATAGGGAAACGCTTCTTGAATGCGGCATCAGAGAAGAAAACATAACGGTCGACGGAAGCTGCACCTGCTGCGAAAATTCTCTTTTCTGGTCCCATCGCGCAACCGCGGGAGTCCGCGGCACTATGGCGGCGGTCATATGTCTGGAGGATGATGCAAAATGAAAAAAATGATGGCTCTTCTCCTCGCGCTTTCACTTCTTCTCGCATCCTGCGGCGTCGCGGATATTCCCGAGGTAAGTGAGGATGAGAATATCGAGGAAGCCGAGGTATATAAAGCGAATAACGGCGTTTTTGGCGTGGCGTTTGCGCCGAGCGAAAGCGCGGACCCGTATACAACTCCAAATAAGCTTAATTCCGAGCTTGCGGGTCTTATCTGCGAGCCGCTTTTCTCGCTCTCGCAAAGCTTCGAGGCAACGCCTGTCCTCTGCTCGGACTATTCTTATAATGACAGGACATATGTTTTCAAAATCCGCAGTGCGACGTTTTCGGACGGAAGCGCCCTGCGCGCATCCGATGTCGAATATTCGCTCCGATGTGCAATGGAGAGCGGCTCATATTATGCCGCGCGCCTCTCTCTTATCGAGAGCATCAAATCCTCAAACCGCAACGGAACGGTCACGGTGAAGCTCCGCTATGACAATTCGCGCTTCCCCGCGCTTCTCGATATTCCGATAATAAAGAGCGGAACGCGCGCGGATATGCTCCCGACGGGAACGGGAATATATGCCCCGAAGGAGGATCTTTCCGCGCTCATTGCAAGAAACGGGCATCACAGCGGAAAAACTCCGCCCTATTCGGTCATAACGCTCTATGATATAACGAGCTCGGATGAGCTCGTCTTCGAATTTGATTCGCATAATGTTTCGGTTTTGACGGGCGATCCGACGGGCACGAATAAATCCACTCCGTCAAGCGGTGCGGCGAGCATAGCCGTTCCGACAACGCAAATGCATTTCCTCGGCTTCAATCTTCGCGATGAAGCCTTGAAGGATGCGGCAACGAGAGTCGCAATCGCGCGCGCGATAGACCGAGAAAGCGCGGCGCAGAGCGATTTTGCGCTTATGGGAGTTGCGGCGGCGCTTCCCATTCACCCCGATAGCAGTCTTTATAGTGGAGAAGCCGCAGAAGTGCTCGCCTATGACGGGAAGACGCAGATTTCCGTCGCGAAGCCGCTTGAGATTCTCGTGAACTCCGAAAACAGCGGTAAGCTTGCCGTCTGCAAGCGCATTTCCGAAACGCTCACAAGGCTCGGCGCTCCGACGACGGTGCGCGCGCTTCCGTTTGCGGAATACAGCGCGGCACTCGCAAAAGGCGATTTCACGCTCTACTACGGCGAGGTTGCCCTCGGCGCAGATTTTGATATAACGCGCCTCATCGCAGGTTCGCTGAACTATGGCTGGATATATGATAGCGGAATGAGCTCGGCGCTCCTTTCGTATCTTGCAGGCGATGAAGCGCTTGCGGATTATTGCAATTATTTCTGCAAATTCGTTCCGTTTGCGCCGATAATGTTCAAGAACACGGTTATGTATACCGAGCCGAATTTCTTCGGAAAAGCAACCCCCACTTCGCAGAATGTCTATAATGGGTTCTGCGATTGGCAGATTTTAAAATAAAACGGCAAAAAGGGAGGCTTGAATTCTATGAAAAGACAAAGCGGTGTGCTGATGCACATTTCATCACTCAATGGAAAATACGGAATCGGAACGCTCGGAAAAGAGGCACGCGCATTTGCCGATTTTCTTTCGGAGAGCGGCTTTTCGGCATGGCAGATGCTTCCCGTAAATCCGCGGGGACTCGGTTTCTCGCCATATAGCTCGATCTCATCCTTCGCGGGAGATCCGCTGTTCGTTGACCCCGAGGCGCTTTTTGAGCTCGGTCTCATAACGGCAGAGGAGCTTCGGAGCGCGGAGCACGAAAATATAGAAAAGGTCGATTATAAAATCGTCATCCCCGAGAGAACGAGACTTCTGCGCATCGCGTTTTCGCGTTTTAGCGATTATGACGCGCTCGGAGCATTCTGCGACCGCGAAGGGACATGGCTTTCGGATTATGCATCGTATATGAGCATTCGCGATGAGCTCGGCGGGATATCCTGGCAGCATTTCCCCGCGCATCTCCGCTCGAGAACGGGGCTTTCGGAATGGAGAGCCGAGCATAAGGCGGATGAGGATTATTATAAGTTCGAGCAGTTTATGTTCTTCTCACAGTGGGAAAAGCTTCGCATCCACGCGAATGAAAAGGGAATTTCGCTTATCGGAGATGTTCCGATCTATGTTGCATATGATTCCTGCGATGTCTGGTCATCGCCTGAGATATTCAATTTGAATGACGATCTAATCCCGTTTGATGTCTCGGGATGCCCGCCCGATGCATTCTCGGCGGAGGGTCAGCTCTGGGGAAACCCGACCTACCGTTGGGGAAGGCTTGCGGAAAACGGCTATCTCTGGTGGATCGCGCGCCTGTCGCATTGCGCGAAGATGTTTGATACCGTCCGCCTTGACCACTTCCGCGCCTTTGAGGCATATTGGTCAGTGCCGTATGGCGCGATGAACGCCGTCTGCGGGCATTGGGAGCAGGGACCCGGAAAGTCGTTTTTCGATGCCGTCCGCGCGTCTCTTCCGAAGCTTGATCTTATCGCGGAGGATCTCGGATTTCTGACGGAGGAAGTCTTCCGCCTGCGTGACGGTTGCGAGCTCCCCGGAATGAAGGTGCTTCAGTTTGCCTTTGACAGTGATGAGAATAATCTCTATCTTCCGCATAACCACACGGAAAACAGCGTTGTCTACACGGGCACCCACGATAACGATACGCTCCGCGGCTTCATCGAATCCGCACCCGGCTACCGCCTTGATTTTGCGAGGCGCTATCTCTCGCCGTGCGAAGGGGAGACGCTCTTTGATGCAATTCTCCGCGCCGCGTGGAGCTCCGTTTCCTTCCTTGCTATCGCGCCGATGCAGGATTTTCTCTGCCTGCCGACCTCGGCAAGGATGAATACGCCCTCAACCGTCAGTGAGAAAAACTGGCGCTGGAGAATGGGCGAAGGAAATCTCACGAAAGAGCTCTCGTCAAAGCTTCTTTCATTCAATAAAAAATATTCGAGAATATAAAAGGGCACCTCTGTCATATTTATAGTGACAGGGGTGTTTAATTTATGAGAATTTCAAAAATCAGCAGGAAATCGGTTTTCTACAGTCTCTTTGCCATTGCGGTATCAAACACGTTTCTTCAGTTTCTCGGCTTTCTCTATCGCGTCTTTTTAAGCAGAATAACGGGCGCGGAGGGGATGGGCGTCTATCAGCTTGTCATGCCCTTCTATTCCGTTCTCAATTCGGTAAGCATTGCGGGGCTTACCGTCGCCGTCGCGAGAATCTCCGCGGCGAGGTCGGCAAAGGGAGATGCCTTCGGCGCGCGCGCTTCCGTCTCGCTTGCGAGAAGATGCTTTTTTATCCTCGTTTTCTTTCTTGCATTCATAACTCTTTCGGGAAAGAGCTTCGTATCCGTCGGGATCCTTGGCGATAAGAGAACGGAGGCGGCGCTTCCGATCGCCTTCGTCTGCCTTTTTCTGACGGGTATTGAGAATATTTTCAAGAATTATTTCTATGGCGTCGGCAGAGTCGCGCCGCAGATAACCTCCGAAATTTCCGAGCAGATAATCCGCGCGGGAGCCGTTGCTGCCCTGCTTCTCATAAAGCGCCCGACCGATGCGGGAGATGCCGCAGCACTCATATTTCTCGGAATGACGATAAGCGAGCTCTCAAGCGCGACGATACTGACGGCGTTTTACCGCCCTGAGAAGAAAAAGCTTTCAAGGGCGAGGGGAGAGCGGCTTACCGTGCGCGAGGTTCTTTCGATTGCCGCGCCTGTTTCCGGCGCGGCGACACTCGGAAACCTGATGAGCTCCTTCAACTCTGTCCTCATCCCGCGGAGGCTGATTGCGGCGGGGCTTTCAAGAAAGCTTGCCACAGAAAGCTTCGGCGTTATGTTCGGAATGACGATGCCGCTCCTTTCATTCCCGATTGCATTCATAGCCTCGCTCACATCCGTTATGGTGCCGAAGATATCCGAGCAGATAGCATCGGGCAATAGCTCCGAGCTTCGCAGAAAAGCGGGGAAGACCATCCACGCGACGAGCCTTCTCGCGCTTCCGTGCATCGCGCTTCTCATTCCGCTCGGAGAGCCGCTCTGCAAGCTCATTTTCAATCATCCGAGCGCAGGCGGATTTATGCTCCCGCTGTGCGCGGGGACGCTTCTCTCATATTATTCGATGACGACGGCGGCGCTTCTCAACGGCGCGGGTCTGCAGGGGAGAGCGGCTGTATATACCGTCATAGGCGGAATCATCCAGCTTTTCTTCACATATCTCGTCGGCTTTCCGGGAATCGGAATCAAGGGCTTCGTCATCGGCTATGTCATATCATCGGGAGTGACGGCGGTGCTCAATTTCTCGTGCCTGATCAGAAGATTCAAGCTCAGCCCGAGATTTTCAAATTGGTTTATGACTCCGCTTCTTGCCGCCGCATTTTCCGCGCTCATATGCGATATCGTCCATAAAGGTATGATGGCGCGCGATCTCTCCGATGCGGCATCCGCGGTAATCGCGTTTGGCGTCGGAGGATTTGCCTATGCGATCGCCCTCTCCGCTCTCGGAACTAATCTTTCGGGATATATAAAATCCCTGATTCCGAAGGAGCGCTGAACGGCAAACAAAAAAGGTTTCGGAAATCTTTCCGAAACCTTTTTAAATGGCTTTATATTTCTGAGAAATTGAGAAGCATCTGCGCTACTTCCGCGCGGGAGGCTTTCTCTGCGGGAGCGAGGGTATTGTCGCTCTTGCCCTTGAGAATGCCGTTTTCGACTGCCCAGCGCAT
>JAZSHZ010000164.1:0-6185 GCA_045533555.1 Eubacteriales bacterium | reverse complement strand
TGGTGGCTCTTGTGCTTCTGTTTATCTTCTTCCTCCGTATCCCTGCGGGTAAGGAGCGTTTGCCGAGATTTGTTAAGAAGAGCGACGGCATTCCTGCACCGAAAAAGCTGATGTGGGGTACATATCTTCTTATGTTCATTATCGCACTGATGGGCGTTGCCGGCCCTGCGGTTGTTGGTAAGGCAGAGCACGGCGTTTCCATTATGTATTTGGTCGTGGCACTTTCCTGTTTCGCGATGTATTTGCTCCACACAAAAGCGAATATCCACCCTTTCCGAATGATGCCCGTGCTTGTGGGACTCGGCGGGCTCGGTTTCCTTTTGATGATCGCAACCTCTTACGTTCCCGCGCTTGCATACGTCGCTTGCGCGCTGATCGGATTTGGTATGGCGGCTTGTATGCTCGCTCCGCTTTACGGTGTGCCGATCATGAAATCCTATCCCTCAAAATACATACCTTGCGCTATCATCGGTCTTGCTCTCTCGGCTGTTCTCGTTCACTCCGTTATTGGAGAGATGTTTCTGGGCGCGCCTACCGCGCTGTACATCGTTTATGCGGTGATCATGGCGGTGCTTGTGTTCGTGTTTACGCAGGTGGAGCCGTTCTTGTTGTTCGCCCTTCGCCGCCGGATTGCCGATGATACCGTTCCTGCCGCAGCGAAAGAAGCAGAGGCTGCACCCGCCGAGGAAACCGAAGGGAAAACCGGGCCCACAGCCGGCTCGGAAGAAGTGTCGGGCGATCCGCTCCTGCTGCTTACGAAAAAGGAACGCGAGGTGGCAGAGCTGATCTGTCTGGGCTACACCAACGGCAATATTGCAAAGCTGCTGTTTATCTCTGAGCACACCGTCAAAGACCACACCAAGAAGATCTATCCAAAGGTGGGCGTCCATAGCCGGATGGAGCTTGCCGCCCTTGTCGGCAGATGGAAATCGGGCGAGCAGAAATAGAAATTTTCTTCGGAATATATAGAAAACGAGGCAGTTCATTGCTAAACTGCCTCGTTTTTGTTTTTTTATATAAGCCCTAAAGCTCTTGCTCCGTTTTTATAAACCTTTTCGGAATCGAGGTCTGACATTTCCACGCGGAGAAGATTCGTCTCAATATACTGGAACGGTGAGAGCGTTCCGAGGCAGAGGCAATCTTCGGGGACGGCATTCTTTAGTCCTGCGCAGATTCTGCGGTCAATGACTCCGCCCTGCGTTGTATCGAAGAATATATTATCTCTTTCCTTGATGAGCTTTCCGAAATGCTCACCTGCAAGAGCGGGGTTGAATGACGTTGCAAGAACGGTCACCTCGGGATATTTCGAGAGAAGGGCAAAAAACTCATCACCTTTGATATTATCGGGTGTGTCGAGGTCGCTCCTTCCACGGAAATTCTCAAATGACGAACAGATTCTGACGGGAACTCCGAGTTCTTTCGCAAGCTCAAAGACCTTCCCCGCGCGATGAATCGACCTATATTGGTCATAAAGCATCTCAGGTGCAAGCGAATAGCCGTGATATCTCGGGCATAGCTCAAAGCCGCGGAAGCCCTTTGCTATCATCTCACGCGCGTTTCTCTCCCATCCCGGATAGGTCGGATTGACTATCGCAAACGGGATGAACTCCGTCTTTCCGCTATATGCCGCAAGTTCCGCGAGAAGCTCGCGGTTTCCTTCATTTACATCTTTATAGAAAATTGCATTGAGATTTGCCACTGCCATATGGGTTATATCGTTTTCCTGCGCGAGGATATCAAGCCCCTCAAGCGTATTGAACTGAAGCTTTCTGAAAGGCCAGTGGCCGACATATGTGCTGATATCGACAGTCATTTTACTTCACGCTCCTTTCAAGAAAGCGCGAGAATGCGCGCCCGGAAAGTATTGTCTTTTTATCCTCTTCCGAGATTCTTGCGCCGAGAATCTTTCCGACACAGGCGGAAGCGGAATTATCCGTTCCGAAAATGATTCTGTCCGCGCCGAGCATTTCAACCGCCGTTTCGAGCTGCGGTCTGTCATAGACACTTCCGCTCATATCCGTGTAGACATTCGGGCAATCAACTATCGCATTGAGCGAATACTGCCATTCCGCAACAGTGAAATGACCCATGACGAATGTCGCCTCCGGATAGCGCTTTGCGGCATTTGCCATATGCACTCCATCCGTAACGAGCGGCTGGCGGACCTTATTCGGCGCATCCATAACGTGCATCGAATGCTGCAGGATAGGAATATCAAGCTCGATACACTTTTCTATGATCGGTGCATAGACCGGGTCATCCATAAAATAATCATAATAGAGCTTGACGCCGACGAAGCCGAGCTCCTTGACGCAGCGCTCGATCTCCGCGCAAGCTTCCTTTGCAAAACCCGGATGCGCATACGCCATGCCGTAAACTCTTCCCGGGAATCGCTTGACCGCTTCATATGTAACATTGTTTGCCGAGACGAAAACCTCGGGCTCGCAACGCTTTATCGTATTGACGGGAAGCGAGGTGACGACCTTATCTATTCCGAGAAGGTCAAACATTCTCATCATTTCGTCGCCCGACACGGTATTGAGAGTTTTGAAATCCCCCGTGCTCCAAAAATGCTCATGCCACGCAACAACGGGGTTATCATACATTAGCTTGAGTTTTTCTTTTATATTCATTGAAATCTTCCTTACTTTATGCTTTGAAAATATGCAGATACTTTTCTGATTCCTTCAATGGTCTCACGAAGATCCTGCTCTGTGAAATATTCCTTGCTCTCAAGACGGATGCAGGTTTTGAGGATCTTTTCGGCATCGGGGCAAAGACCTGATTTATATTCGACCTTCTTGCCGTAGAACGGGCAGGAGAATGGGCATTTCATATCGCCGAATGCCGTCTGCTCCGTGAACATATCCATCTCATAGACGCACTGCGCAATATATCCGGGGCTCGCCTGAATTCCCTCTGCGCGGAGCGCATCGACGAACTCACGGCGCGTGCAACCAAGTTCCTTTTCATCAACAGTAATCAGATAGAACCAATATGAAGATTTGCATTCGGGGTGAACCTTCGGCGGATAAATGCCCGGCAAATCTTTGATTCCCGCTGTAAGTGCATCGCCATATGCATTGCGCTTTCTGCATATATCCTCAACCTTCTCGACCTGAGCGAGACCGACTGCCGCGACGAGCTCGCTCATTCGGTAGTTGGGCGCGATATGCGGAGAGTTTCTGACGACATCTTCTCCGAAACGGTTATAGTTTTTATCTGCAAACATAACTGCTTTGTGATAAAGCTCTTCGTTATCGGTTATGACCATACCGCCGTCACCTGCGGAGATATGCTTGAAATCATTGAGAGAGAAGCAACCGATATCTCCCCATGTGCCGACGTATTTGCCCTTATATTCGCAGCAATAGGACTGCGCGCAATCTTCAATGACATAGATTCCGCGCGCATGGCATACATTGACGATTTCGTCAACCTCTGCGGCATTGCCCGCAAGATGGACAACGACAACCGCGCGGGTCTTATCGGTAATCTTTTCTTCGACGGATTTTGCAGTCATATTATATGAATTCGGGTCAAGGTCTGCAAATATCGGAATTGCGTTCTGATAGAGAATTCCGATGACGCTTCCCATATCGGTTATCGGTGAAGTGATGACCTCATCGCCCGGCTTGATGCCGACAGCGCCGAGAGCCGTGTGAATCGCGCTCGTTCCCGAGCTTGTTACGGCGCAATATTTTGAGCCGTTGATTTCCGCGAATTTTTCGCAAAGGCGCTTTGCAAAGCTTCCCTTCCAATAGAACAGTGTGTTCTGTTCGAGAGCTTCCTCAAGATATTTGAGCTCGTTTCCGTTAAAGCGCTTTGTTGTTCCGTAGGGAGTTGTTTTGACGGGATTTCCGCCGTGAATCGCAAGCTTTTCCATATTTTATTCTCCTATATAGACCTGCCCGCAAATGAATGACTCATCTGCGGGCATATTTTCTCTTACAAGGTTTCTTATTTTACGCGGTTATATGCGCTTTCATATGCTGCGAGAACGTCCTCGAGTCCCATAGTCTTGACGTTTTCAACAAATTCATCGAACTTGGAAAGCGGTTCCTGACCGAGAACGAACTTGATGAGCATTTCTTCGGAATATGTCTGAAGACCTGAGAGATATGTATCGAGAACTGCCTGCTCGTCATCATTGCAATCAAGCCAGAGAGTTACGGGATATTCGGGGAGAGTATGCTCGATAACGAGATCCTCGCTCTCAAGCGTTGTCTCCGTCTGCATTGCCTCTGCAGCTGCAGGATCGAGGCGGCAGAATGTTCCATAGAGCTGGAAGCCATACATCGTGTTCGGAGGTGTCTGCTTATCGTCTGTGATAAACTTCTTCTTTCCGTCAACGATTTCGTATGTTTCGCCTTCCTTACCCCAGGAAACATATTCCATACCTTCGTCTGTATACATCCAGTCGATAAACTTTGCAGCGTTTGCGATCTTCTGATCATCTCTGCTGTCGCAGATGGAGAAACCGATCATTTCAAGGTCGCCACGCTCAATCATAGCTGCGCCCTTTTCAGCGTTTGCAACAGGCGGTGCGAATGCCTGAATCTTATAATCGGTGTTACCTGACTGATGTGCGAGCTGGTTGAAATAGTCAATTCTGAGCTGAAGATGCGGGAGGATGAAGCCCTTGTCCGTGAGCATGAATTCTTCCCACGTTGTGTTGTTGAGGTTGTGAGTATCAGCGGGCATAAGCTTCTCTTCGATCATCTTCTTATAGAAGGTTACAACCTCGAGAGCTGTGTCTTCAATTGCGCCCCAACGCCACTCGCCGTCGTCATGGTCATAGTATGCAAGATGAGACCACCACTTATCGAAGGATGAGCCCGGGATATCGAACATATATGCCATCGAGCGCGTGCAGAACGGATAGGAATCCGGATAGAGCGCCTTGAGCTGCTTACATACGTCATAGAGCTCATCAAAGGTTTCGGGAGCCTTGAGGTTATGCTTCTTGAAGATATCCTCGCGATAGAGCCATGCACGCATACGTGTCTTGCCTTCGCGGCCTGTTCCCGGTGTATAGTAAACCTTGCCGTCTGAGCGCTTTCTCGGCTTTACTGCAACGTTATACTGCTCCTCTGTGAGAGATTCCATCCATGCATTGTAGTTCGGCATAAACTGAGCAAGGTCATCAAATGCAATGAGACCTTCGCCTGCATATTTTGAATGCGTTGTGGACATACCGAAGCCGATGATATCGGGAAGCTCATCGGGAGCTGCGAACATAAGCGGATACTTCGTTGCCGCATCACTTGCGGGAACAGCAATGAGATTGAGCGTTGCGCCCGATCCCTCAGCCATATATTCCCAGATCTTCCAATCTTCGCGTACCGGCCAGCTTGCGGAAGACTCGACCATAAAGTCGATAACGTCATCCTTTGTGAGCGGTGCATTCGGGTCAATGTCTGCAAATCTTGAACCATCTGCAGTATTTCCTCCACCCGTGCAGGCTGCAAGAGCAAGCATCATAACGAGAGCGAGGATGAGTGCTGTCAGTCTTTTCATATCATTTTCCTCCAAGATAGAATTTTATTTAATTATACCCTGTTTTACCTGCATATTTCAATATGCTGCGTTGTTAAATCGGATTTTTATCTATGCAACGGGAGTTTTTTCTCCCGTTGCATATTCCATTTTGTTATGCGATATAATCGAGGATTCTCTGAAGGAGAACCGCGACTTCTGCGCGCGTTGTGTTTGCCATCGGGTCGATGAGACCGTTTTTGCCGTTGATGAGCTTTGCATTGACAAGTGCTGCTACCGCATCCTTTGCATAGTCTGCTACCTTGTCGAAATCGCTTGCCTGCGGGACGTCGAGGACGCCGTCCCCTACATTGATTTTTTCCATTCCTGCAAGTGCTCTGTAGACGATTACCATCATATCCTGACGGGTGATGTTATTTCTCGGCGCAAACTTATTCTCTCCGATACCGTTGACAAGTCCCGTGTTTCTTGCTACTGCAAGTTCTTTTGCGAAGTAGTCGGAAGAACTTACGTCTGCGAAGTTTTCGCTATTCTCGGATGCGAGCTTGAATGCTCGGACAAGGAGAATTGCGAAGTCTGCGCGTGTTATGTTAGCTGCGGGTGAGAACGTGTTCTCACTTGTTCCCTTTATGATTCCTCCGTCTGCAAGGGTGTTGATAGCGTCAGCCGCCCAAGCATGGTTTCCA
>JAZSHZ010000225.1:0-15801 GCA_045533555.1 Eubacteriales bacterium | reverse complement strand
ACTCCTTGGCTCACAGAACGACATGGCTACGATCCGACTTCCTTTTAAATTACGCAAGACTAATGATAATTTCTCTTCTTTGCTGTGGTGTGTATTCTTTCCACCTTTTGGTCTTCCCATTTCTTTCTTCTCCTTTTCTTTTATTCTAACACATAAAAATGATGGTAGTCACTTTTTTGTGTCTACCATCATTTTATCACTTCAGGTGAAATTTTACCTTCTCTCTTTTTTGCGCTTTTATAGCGCGCCCAACATATCTATCATATCAAATCTTCAAAATAAAATCAATAGTAATTTGGTTAAAGTGCTATATTTCTGCTTTTTGCATAATTTGAATTGGTGTATTTTGTACAAAATTCCATATTGAAATATAGCAACCGTTGTGTTATATTATAATCAGAAAGGGTGATACCAATGTTCTAGAAGAAAAGAGGCTCAGATGAAAATCAAAGAGCCAAAAACCGGGCGGCAGGTCTTTTGAGAGAAATTGTTCCGATAACATATAAGACGAACTTGTTTAAAGTAAGGTGATAATCAAAAGAATATTCAAAAGAATAATCAAATGAGAAATCGGAAAACGTGAACAGTATAACAGGAACAAGATTTTGAAAAGATGTCGCTTGAATCTGAGAAAGTGAGGTTAAAATGATGTTAGATATCAAGAGTGAACAGAAATAACCCTCAACCGCTTATGGGTGAAAGACATAACGGTTTGAGGGTTATTTCGCATTTATAAGAGTTTTTGGCAGCCGGATTATCCGGTGTTTTTTTATGCCCTGAGAAGCTCCTCGCAATAGCGGACGGCCTCCATGGCATCTTTTGCGTATTTGTCGGCACCTATGCTGTCTGCATATTCTTTGGTGAGAACTGCGCCGCCGACAAGTATTTTGCAGGAGGGAGCCTCGCGGCGCAGAAGCGCAATCGTCTCCTCCATTGCGGGGACGGTCGTCGTCATAAGTGCGCTGAGGCCGACAAACGGAGCATTATTTTCTTTTACGCTCTCTGCGATTTTTTCGGGAGCAACATCGCGACCCAGATCAATAACATTATATCCATAGTTTTCCAGAAGCAGGCGCACGATGTTCTTGCCGATATCATGGATATCGCCGTGGACGGTCGCGATGACAAATGTCGCCTTTGAAGACTTCTCTCCGTCGGAGGAAGTCATTTTTGTTTTTATGACCTCAAATGCGGATTTTGCCGCCTCTGCGCTCATAAGAAGCTGGGGAAGATACAGCGTTTTTTTCTCGAAGCCTTCGCCGACAGTGTTGAGAGCGGGAATAATTTCATTGCGGACAATATCGAGCGGAGCCATCGTATTGAGAAGCTCGTCCGTCGCTATGGCGGATTTCTCTTTGAAGCCCTTGATGATTGCGCGCTGAAGCTCGGATTTGAATTCTTCGCAAGTTTTGGCTTCAGGAACTGCCGTTGCGCTAACAGCGGTAAAGCTTGCGGCATTGGCAATATATTCCGCACAGTTTTCATCGAGATTTTTAAGCGCTTTATATGTGTAGTAGGTTCTCATCATATCGCTTGAATATGGGTTCATAATTGCTGCAGAAAGACCGTTTTCAAGCGCGAGCGCAAAGAACGTACCGTTTATTGCATCGCGGTTAGGAAGACCGAATGAGACGTTTGAAACGCCGAGCGATGTATGGCAGGAAAGCTCTTCCCTGATGCGCCTGAGCGAGCCGAGCGTCGCAAGTGCGGCTGATGTGTCAGCGCTGACAGTCATTGCGAGTGTATCGAAAATGATATCCTTTTTAGAAATGCCGAAGCGCTCCGCGGTCTCAAGAATGCGCTTTGCAATCATGAATCTTTCATCCGCGCTTGCGGGAATACCGTTCTCGTCAAGCGTCAGTGCGACAACGAGACCGCCGTATTTCTTAACGAGCGGAAAAACCTTTTCCATGCTTTCATCTTTGCCGTTGACGGAATTTATCATAGCTTTTCCGTTGTAGCGGCGGAGTGCTTTCTCCATCGCAACGGCATCGGATGTATCTATCTGCAGTGGAAGGTCGGTGATTGTCTGAAGCTCGCAGACCGTTCTTGTGAGAAGCTCTGCTTCATCGATCTCGGGGAGACCGACGTTGACGTCGAGAATATGAACTCCGCAATCGTCCTGCTTTGAGCCCTCTGTCAGGATATAATCCATATCGTTTTCAATGAGCGCCTGCTTGAAACGCTTTTTGCCTGTCGGGTTGATTCGCTCTCCGATGAGGATCGGAGATGCGCCGAATTTTACCGCGTGGGTATATGAAGAAACAACGGTTATGTTCTTTTCGGTGATGGGAGAAGGAGCAAAATCGCGCGTTTTCGCGGCAACTTTGCTGATGTATTCCGGTGTCGTTCCGCAGCATCCGCCGACGACGCGCACACCGAGCTTGACGAGCTCCGCGACATCGCTTGAAAACTCATCCGCACCGACATCAAAGACAGTCTTGCCGCCAACCGATTTCGGAAGACCTGCATTCGGCTCAAAGATAACGGGGACAGAGGCATTTTCAAGAAGCTCTTCAATGACGGTGCGGAGCTGCTTCGGACCGAGCGAGCAGTTTGCGCCTATCGCATCGGCACCCATGCCCTCGAGCATTGCGACCATTGCGGCGGGCGTTGCACCCGTCATAAGCTTTCCGTCCTCACCGTAGGCGTTGGAGACGATGACGGGAAGCTCACTGTTTTCCTTCGCGGCGAGAAGAGCCGCCTTTGTTTCATAGCTGTCGTTCATCGTTTCGATGATTATAAGGTCTGCTCCGTGCTTTGCGCCGAGACGCACCGTTGTCGCAAAAAGGGAAACCGCGTCCTCAAAATCGAAATCTCCGAGCGGAGCGAGAAGCTTGCCCGAAGGGCCGATATCAAGTGCGACGAATTTTTCCTTTTTCGAGATGCTCATGCCTTGTGCCGCTCTCGCATTTTCAAGCGCCGCACCGATAATTTCATCGAGCTCATCCTCAGAGAATTTCAGTGTGTTGGCACCGAATGTGTTTGAGCAGACGATGTTTGATCCTGCATCATAATATTGCCTGTGTATATCCCGGATGACTTCGGGGTGAGTGATGTTCCATCTTTCGGGAAGCTCACCGGGCTGAAGACCGCGGGCCTGAAGAAGCGTCCCCATTCCGCCATCGAGATAAACGATATTGTTTTTTAAAAAGTCAAGAAATTTCATAATACACCTCTGTGCGTTATTTGCGTATGCCGATAAAGGCAGTCACGGATTTTGAGGGAGACATAAGCGCGCTTTCCGTCAAAAAAACAGACAAATTCTTCGGAACATTGAGAACGGAAAAAATATCCTTCTGCACCTCAAGCGGCAAATCACCGTAGCCGGGGCTGAAGCGGGGGCGAAGAGATTTGCGCGTTTCCGTTTCAAGTTCACGGCAAAAAGTATCGCAAAGCGCCTCAACTCGCTCGGAGCCGATTGCCTGAAGCATAACCGCGCGGGCGGGGGAGAGCTTTGAATATTTAGCTATAAGTCTGTCAAACGGTATGCCTATTGTCGCCGCAAACAGAACGGCGCTTTCGCAATCCGATAAATTCTTTGAAAGTGCTTGCGATTTTATATGGAAGCATCCGAAATCACAGATATCTCCCGAAATATCGAGAGGGAGCGTTGCATAGCATACCTTATAGGAGAGATGATCTTCTGCTTCCCCGAGTGCATCGCGGAGAAGTGAGAGCGTTGCGTCGTCTTCCTCCCTGCATCCCGCATAGCGCAGAATCTCGCGCTCATTCACGGGCGGCGCGGCATATGTCCTGTTAATAACCGTTATGCTCATTTTCCGAGGATATCCGAGAGATTTGATTGAATCTTCTCTGCAATGTCGGGCTTGTTCATCGAATAGACGTGGACATTCGTGATTCCGTTTGCGTAAAGGTCGATTATCTGGTCTGTCGCATATGCGATTCCTGCCTGCTTCATCGCAGCAGGATCGGAGCCGAATTTATCGACGAGGCTCTTGAAGCGCTGCGGCATAAATGAACCGGAGAGCTTTATTGCGCGCTCGACCTGATTTGCGTTTGTTATAGGCATAATGCCCGGAACTATCGGAACGGTAATTCCCGCTTCGCGTATTTTATATAAGAAATTGTAGAGCAGATTGTTGTCGAAAAACATCTGTGTTGTGAGAAAATCGCATCCTGCATCAACCTTCTCCTTAAGATGCGCGATATCCTCTTTCTGATTTGCGCTTTCGGGGTGAATTTCGGGATAGCAAGCGCCCGCGATGCAGAAATCCTCGTTTGCGGCTTTGAGCTCGCGGATAAGATCGATCGCATGGGTATAATCCCAACCGCTTCTGTCTGCGTTCTCGAGACCCTCGGGGATATCTCCGCGAAGCGCCATAACGTTTGTTATGCCTGCCGCCTTGATATTTTCGATCATATCGTGGACGGTTTCCTTCGTCGAGGAAACGCAGGTGAGATGCGCAAGTGTGGGCACGCCATAGAGCGATTTGATGTTCTTTGCGATATCAAGCGTATATTTGCTTGTGCCGCCGCCCGCACCGTAGGTTACGCTCATAAAAGCGGGGCGGAGCTTCGCAATTTCCTCGGTTGCGCTTCTGACGCTGTCAAATCCCATTTCCGTCTTCGGAGGGAATACCTCAAAAGAAAGGGAAAGTTTGTCTTTTTTCAATAAATCGATTATTTTCATAACTATGTTCCTCTGTACATATATAATATATCATTATAACGCCGCGGTTGTCGGGGAGTCAAGCATTTTTACATATAAAAATCCGTTGCCTTATTATCGGCAACGGATTTTTTATCAGACATCAAAATATCCGAGAATGAGAATTCCGGCGAATGCCGCGGCGATTGCGAGATAATGCTTCCATGAAAGCTTTTCTTTGAGGAAGATGCTTCCCCAGACGAGAGAGACCGCGCAATATGCCGAGATGATGACGAGACCGGGAATATAACCCTTGACGACGACCATCATATAGAATACCTGACCGACAGTTTCGCAGATACCGCCGATAAGCTTCGTTCCGTCATACCTGAGGTCGATCTTTTCGCGCTTCACGCCAAAGACATAGATTGCAAATGCGATTGCGACGAGAAGCCATGTGAACTCATATGCCGTGTTGAGAACATCGCCTGCAACGTTTTCTGCCATCTCAAGTGTCATTCCGCTTGCTTCGAGATTTGAAACATAGCCGTCCGCAATAAGTGTGTCGACGAATGTTCCGCAGGAGTCGAGAATGCAATAGAGAATCGGGAGTGCGATTGCAAGGAAGCTCTTTGAATATTTTCTGTTTGCGCTTTCCTGACGCTTGATGCGAAGCTCGGGGTCTTCAAGATTGTCTATAAATCCAAGAGCGATGATGCCGATGATGATAAGAGCGATACCGATGATAATCGGGGTGTTGAGGAAGACTGCATTTGAATCCTCTTCAATGAAAGTTACGCCGAAGATGAGCATACTCATAACTGCGGTGACAGCACCCGAGCCGTTGCATATCGGGGAAGAGATGGAAAGCTCGATATAGCGGAGACCGACATAGCCTACTACCATTGAGATGATATAGAGTGCAGATGCGGGGAGATATGTAATAATATCGGAGAATGTCAGTGTGACGCCACCGAATATTATTTCATAAAGCGCGTGAATTCCCATAATAAGTCCGACTGCGATGCCGACTTTATAGTGGCTTAATTTGTCTTCCTGCTTTGAGCCGATCTTACTGAAAATATCAGAGCCGCTCCAGCAGAACATTGCGATGATTGCGATAATCCAGATACTCATCTTTATTTTCCTCCGTTTTTTAAAGTGAGATAAATCCGCCGTCGAGAAGCTTCTGCAACGACATCATAATTCCGAGTTTTGCATTATACCAGGTAAGTCCGCCCTGGAAGAAAATTGTGTATGGCTCGCGGATAGGTCCGTCTGCCGAAAGCTCGATTGAGGAGCCTTGGATGAATGCGCCTGCCGCCATGACGACCTCGCAGTTATACCCGGGCATTGCGTAAGGCTCGGGTGTGACGTAGCTGTCAACGGGGGCTGCCGCCTGAATGCCCTTGCAGAAAGCGACCATCTTCTCGCCGCTTCCGAGTTCGACTGCCTGAATGATATCGTGGCGGGATTCCGTTGAATTCGGAATGACCTTGAAACCGAGTTTTTCATACATATTTGCCGCGAATATCGCGCCTTTGAGCGCTCCGGTGACGACCGTCGGAGCAAGGAAGAAGCCCTGGTAGAGGCTTCGCATCGTGTCGAGACTTGCGCCGACCTCCTGACCGAGACCCGGTGCGCTGAGGCGGTATGCACAGCGGTCAATGCATTTCTGCTTGCCGCAGATATATCCGCCGATGGGAGCAAGCCCGCCGCCCGGATTCTTTATGAGAGAGCCGACGATCATATCCGCGCCTACATCCGAAGGCTCAATGATCTCGACAAATTCGCCGTAGCAGTTATCGACCATGCAGATGACCTCGGGTTTGATTTCCTTGACGAAGGCAATCAATTCTCCGATTTGTCTGACGGAGAAGCTCGGGCGCGACTGATAGCCCTTTGAGCGCTGAATCGTCACGAGCTTAGTCTTTTCGTTTATCGCTTTCTTTATGTTTTCGTAGTCAAATGTTCCGTCGGGAAGCAGATCAACCTGACTGTAGGGGACGCCGTATTCGCGGAGCGAGCAAGTCGATTCGCGGATTCCGATAACCTCCTCAAGTGTGTCATACGGGCGTCCGACGGGAGAGAGTAGCTCATCACCGGGAAGAAGGTTTGCCGAAAGAGCGATTGCGAGCGCGTGGGTTCCGCAGGTGATCTGCGGCCTGACGAGCGCCGCCTCTGTGTTGAAGCAATCTGCATAGACAGCTTCAAGCGTCTCTCTGCCGCGGTCATTGTAGCCATAGCCTGTCGAGCCTGCGAAGCATTCTGCGGAGACTCTGTTTTTCTGCATTGCAAGAGTAACCTTTGCCTGGTTATATTCTGCAATTTTATCTATCTCATCAAAGCGATCCTTGAGAGATTTGAGTATATCTTCGGAAAAAGCGGCAACTTTTTTACTGATTCCGAGCTTTTCATACATTGTTTTATTCATCGTTTTCCATTCCTTTAAAAATATTGTTTGCGACATCCTTGATGACATCGGGAGTAGATATTATGATTCCTCTTTCGTCACCGAGAACAAGGAGTGTGTCTCCTTCTGCGATATTATAGAATTCGCGGGCCTCCTTGGGGATGACGATCTGCCCTTTTGCACCCACTTTCACCGTTCCGAAAATATGCTTTCCTCCGGGGTGGGCATATATATGCTTGCCCTTCATAGTTCACCTCAATTTAGTCTTACTTTTCCTACAAGTAGGAATTATACATTTTTTTGTCGAACTTGTCAATAAGAAAAAGACATCGGAATCAATGCGTTTCGATGCCTTTTCCGGAGGTGTTCAGTTTTCTTCGATACCGATAAGAATTCCGCCTTTTTCCGCATAAAAGCTGCAAAGACCGCGCAGGGGGTATACAGCGATATCAACTTCACCGAGCTTTGCCGCAATGAGCTCTTTCAGCGCGTTTGCGGCGCTTTCGTTGTCGCAGTGCGCAATTCTTACCTTGCTGATATTGCCGTCGATTCTTCCGAGAATGGAAGAGAGCGCTTTCTGCTCTCCGCGGCATTTATCGAGAAGCTCAAGAGTTCCGCTTTTGCTTGCGCGGCCGACTATACGGATTCCGAGAAAGCCTGCGGCTTTTGCGGCAAGAGGGGAAACTCTTCCGTTGTTGGCAAAATTCCTCATTGATTCGAGCATGAACAGGAGCCTGCATTTCTTCATATGAGCGCATATCTTTTTGGAAATGATGTCATAGTTGTCTCCGCTGAGAATATATTCGCGGAGCTTTTCTGCGATGAGCCTGAGCCCGGGGCCCGCCGAAAGCGAATCAATGACAAAAACGCGGCGGCCCGGATGCTCTTCTTCATATTCCCGCTTTGCGATGCAGGCAGAGTTGAAGCTTCCCGAAAGAGCGCTCGTTATTGTTATGCAGAAAATATATTCAGCATCTCCGAATGCGGCGATCCAATCGCCGACGGAGGGGCAGGTGGTCGATGATTTTCCTTTATAAATAAGAAGCTCTTCTGCCATAAGTGAAACATCAAGCGCCTCGTTGTCGATATATTCTTTTGAAGCGGTGATTATTCTGAGCGGAGCGGATGAAAAGGAAACGCCCGGAAGTTCAAGGGTATCTGCGGAGGAATCCGTGACTATTTTTATGTTGTGTGCATTCATGATAATTCTCCTTTTTTTGGAATACGGGATGATTATATAATCGGAGTCACCGTAACACAACCTACTGCACGGACATTTCCCTCTATGCATCAGAACAGTCCGGTAGAAAGAAAATAAATGGATTCTACCACTGGTGGAATCGTGATGAAAAAACGGAGAAAAAGCAATGTTTTGGGAAAAATGTATGATTTGCGGAACTTTTGAGACGGAAAAACAGTTAACTTAACTGTGTGTTAAATATTGTGGAAATTACTTGCAAGTGGAATTTATTTGTGATATAATCATTTAGTTTTAAAATATATCATTAAAGGGATGGTTTTTGTTATGGGTACATTGTTGACAGTCTCATTTGCTCTGCTTGCAGGGCTTTTGATGACTCGCGTTTTCAAACCGCTCAAGTTGCCGTCTGTAACGGCATATCTTATTGCCGGTGTTCTTATCGGTCCCTATTGCCTCGGCGCACTCGGAATTGAGAATCTCGGCTTCAATTCGCATGAGGCGGTTTCCGCGCTTGTCCTTGTTTCCGAGGTTGCTCTCGGTTTTATCGCATTCTCGATAGGAAGCGAATTCCGCATTGAGGATCTCAAAAAAACAGGCAAGCAGGCATTCGTTATCGGTATTTGTCAGGCGCTCGTTGCGACATTGTTTGTCGATCTCGCTCTCTTTGCTGTTCACCTCATTATGCCGAATGTAATCTCTGTTCCTCAGCTTATAACGCTCGGCGCGATTGCGACGGCAACTGCACCTGCGGCGACGCTTATGGTTGTCCGTCAGTATAAGGCAAAGGGTCCGCTTACGGATCTTCTCCTTCCGATTGTTGCTCTTGACGATGCTGTCGGTCTTATTGTTTTTGCGGTATCCTTCGGAATCGCAAAGTCGATAGTCGTAGGTCAGGCGGATATCGTTTCGATTATCGTAAATCCGCTTGTTGAGATTGTTTGCTCGCTTGCTCTTGGTGCGATTATGGGATGGGTGCTTACTCAGCTTGAAAAGCTCTTCAATTCCAACACCAACCGACTCAATCTTTCAATCGCCTTCGTTTTCCTGACAGTTGCTCTTTCAATGATGGAATTCCATATCGGACCGGTACATATCAGCTTCTCCTCGCTCCTTGTCTGCATGATGCTCGGAACGATCTTCTGCAATATCTGTCCGCTTTCCGAAGACCTTATGGAGCGCTCGGAAAAATGGACATCTCCGCTTCTCGCGGTATTCTTCGTTATAAGCGGTGCGGAGCTTGAACTCAATGTTTTCCTTGATGTTGCGATCGTAGTTATCGGTATTGTTTATATCGTATTCCGTTCACTCGGTAAGTATTACGGAACATTCATCAGCGCGAAGGCGACGAAGTGCGCACCGCAGATTTGCAAATATCTCGGTATAACCCTTCTTCCGCAGGCAGGTGTAGCGCTCGGTATGTGTACACTTGCTATGGCTCTTCCGGATAACCAGGGAGCTCTTATCAGAAACATAACGCTCTTTGCAGTTCTCATATATGAGCTCTTCGGCCCGATTCTTACCCGCCAGGCTCTCACTCTTGCAGGCGATATCAAGCCGATGTCCGATGAGGTCAAGAACCGCCGTCAGACAAAGCTTGCCGAAGCAAAGAAAAACAGAGAAAACTAATATGATGAAATCCGAATGCCGCAAGGCATTCGGATTTTAAATGAGGAATAATATTATGAAAGAAAAAATGATTTCGGTCTTCGGATATGTCAAGGCGTTTTTGAAATGGTCTGTTCTTTCTGCGGTGCTTGGCGTCTTCGGCGGTGCGGTCGGAAGTGTGTTTCATATGTGTATTGATTTTGCGACGGAGACGAGAGAAAAAAATCCGTGGCTTCTGTTTCTTCTTCCCGCGGGCGGACTTCTGATAACGTTTTTATATAGCCTTGTGAAAAAACGTGTCGATACCAACCGTGTTATAGAATCCGTCAGAAGCGATAAGGATATTCCGTGGTATATGGCTCCGCTGATTTTCGTCAGCACCGTCATAACTCATCTTTTCGGCGGCTCGGCAGGTCGTGAGGGTGCGGCTCTTCAGCTCGGAGGAAGCATTGGTTATAATTTCGGAAAACTTTTGCGGCTCAGTGAAAGTGATATGCATATAATCGTTATGTCGGGCATGAGCGCGGTTTTTGCCGCTCTTTTCGGAACACCCGCCACGGCAATGTTCTTTGCTCTTGAGGTAACGAGCGTCGGAGTTATGTATTATTCGGGGCTTCTGCCTTGCGCCATATCGGCATTTGCAGCATTCGGAATGGCGCAGTTTTTCGGACTTTCACCCGTCAGATTCGATGTGATCATTCCTCAGATATCAATTTCCTTGAGCTGGAAGGCTGCGCTTCTTGCCGTCCTCTGTGCGGTCGTTTGCATTCTGTTTTGTACGGCACTTGAGAAAACGGAGCACATTTCCGAGAAATATATAAGAAATAAATATGTAAGAACATTTGTCGGAGCAATTCTCGTTATTGCGCTGGCTCTTATTCTCGGAACGCGCGAATATAACGGCGCAGGTATGGATACTATTTCCCGCGCTATGCAGGGAAGCGCCGATTGGTATGCATTTGCGCTCAAGATTGTATTCACAGCAATAACAATTGCGGCAGGTTTCAAAGGAGGAGAAATCGTTCCCGCGTTCTTTGTCGGCTCGACCTTCGGATGTGTTGCGGGTTCGCTTATCGGTCTCGATCCGTCTGTCGGCGCGGCAATCGGTTTCATCGCCCTTTTCTGCGGAGTGGTCAATTGCCCTGTTGCCTCGGTCATTCTCGCGCTCGAGGTATTCGGCGCGGATTCGCTCGCCGTTGCAGTGCTTGTCTGCGCCGTGACATATATGATGTCGGGATACTGCGGCTTATATAAGAGCCAGAAAATCATGTATTCCAAAACCGAAGCAAGGTTCATAAACACAAACGCAGGTTAAAAAAGTGTTGAAGATGTTGACACAGTGCGGTGAAATTCGTATAATAAATTTAAAAAGCGGAGAAAATGAGGGAATATTATGTCGAAAAAGGTATGGATAATAATTCTTTCCGTATTGTTTGCTTTTGTGCTTGGTGTTTTTCTTTATGATTTATGCATCAACGGTGTCGAACTGAATAAAAACATAGGGAAAATGGCGGCGGTGACGGCAAGCTATGCCGTTGCGATTATAAAAATTCTGGGCGGGAAAAAGCCGAGAAGCCTTTCCTATTATAAAACCTTCTATGAAAAGGAAATTGGCGATGCCTTTGTCGGAGATCCCAAAAGTCTGCGCAAGCTTTTGGAAGCATTTCGCCTCTATAACGAGAGTAAGTTTGAAGCGGCGATTAAAAAGCTTGAAGAGCTGGAAAACGCATGTATGACGAATGAGGACAGGCAAGCAACGGGGTTGCTTCTTGCTTTGGTGTATGAAGAAGAAGGGCTCGAAGATAAAGCTGTTCGGATATATGAGGGTTTGGTTGAAAGAAGAGCAGAGACGGATACCATTCTTTCCAATCTCGGATTATTGATGAAAAAGCAGGGGCGCTTTGAGCGTGCGCTCTCTTATTTTGAAAAGGCAAAACAGATAAATCCTTCAAATCCGTACGTATATAATAATATTGCCGGCGTTTATTTTAATATGGATGATTTGGACAAGGCTGAAGAAAATGCAAAAAAAGCATTGTGGAACAACTCGAAGATGCATACGTCGGCATCTTTGCTTGCGATAATATATTCAATGCGGGGCGATGAGGAAAATGCGAAGAAGTATACTCATATTGCAATCAGCAACGGTCAGAACCCCGAAGCACTTCGGTCGGCGATCGAGCATTATGTAAGCTGACGGGCTTTGTGATATATGTACACAAAAAACGGACTGCGAAAAACTGAGTTTTTCACAGTCCGTTTTCCCTTGCTTCGGAAATCCCGCGAAGGATGATTTCCTTTGCGCGGATGGCTTCCTGCTTCGTGGCTTCGAGGATTCCCTCGAGAGGATAGGGAATATTCAGCTTTTTGTATTTTTCAATTCCGAACGTATGATAGGGGAGAACGTCAAGCGCCCTGAGCGATTTGAGCCCGCCGATGAATTTTCCGAGGCGGAAGAGCTCATCTTCGCCGTCGGTTATTCCGGGAACAACGACATGGCGGATGCATATCGGGACTTTCTCATCCGAAAGAAATTCCGCGAATGCGAGAATGCTCTCGTTGCCGTGACCCGTCAGAGCTCTGTGCGCTGCGGAATCAATATGCTTGATATCGAGCATAACAAGATCCGTCACTTGCATAAGCCTTCGGAATTCATCCTTTCTGCCTTCGGAAAAGGTTATTCCGGATGTGTCTATGCAGGTGTGGATTCCTTCCTTCTTTGCAAGGGTGAAGAGCTCGAGCGTAAAATCAAGCTGCATAAGCGGCTCACCGCCCGAAACCGTTATGCCGCCGCCCGAATAGAATTCGCGGTTCCTGAGAAATTCGGAAATCACTCCGGAGGCTTTGATTTCTTCGCCCATGCCGAGAGGCTGAGTGTCGGGATTGTGGCAATATTTGCACCTCATGGGGCAGCCCTGAAGAAAAAGGACGTATCTTATCCCGGGGCCGTCAACGGTTCCGAAGCTTTCTTTTGAATGAATATATCCGACCATTATATCTTATCGTGGAAGGTGCGGGAAATAACCTCATCCTGCTGCTCGCGCGTGAGCTTTGTGAAATTCACGGCATATCCGCTTATGCGGACGGTGAGCTGAGGGTATTTTTCGGGATGCTCCTGCGCGTCGAGAAGGGTTTCCTTCGTAAAAACGTTGACGTTGAGATGATGCCCGCCCTTTTTCGTGTAGCCGTCGAGAAGTGCGACGAGGTTATCGATTTGCTTTTCTGTTGCAGCCATGTTAATCCTCCAAATCCGTATCGAGTCCTTCAAAAAGCGTCGGCGAGAAGCATGCCCCACCTGCGCAGTCTATATCAATATCGCCGACGAAGAGTCGGTCATCCTTTCCGAGTGCATCGGGAATAATCGAGAACGTGTTTGAAATGCCGTCCTGCGCATCGCGGAAGGGAAGCTTTGAGACAGATGAGAGAGAAGCGATTGCACCGTTTTTGTCGCGTCTGTGCATCGGGTTTGCGCCGGGCGCGAATGCTTCGCCCTTCTTTCGTCCGTCGGGAGTTGAGCCCGTGTTTTTGCCGTAGACAACGTTTGAAGTTATTGTCAGTATCGAGGTTGTCGGGATGCTTCCTCGGTAGGTGTGGTTCTTCCTGATATGCTCCATAAATCTGTGGACAATGTCATATGCAATGGAGTCGACTCTGTCATCATCGTTGCCGTATTTCGGGAAATCGCCCTCGACCTCATAGTCAACCGCGAGTCCGTCTGAATTTCTGATGACCCTGACCTTCGCATATTTTATTGCGGAGAGCGAGTCGGCAACGACGGAGAGGCCTGCGATTCCCGTCGCAAACCAGCGCGTCACCTTCTTATCGTGAAGAGCCATCTGGATTTTTTCATAGCAATATTTATCGTGCATATAGTGGATGATGTTGAGCGTGTTGACATAGACGCCCGCAAGCCATTTCATCATCTCGTCGAATTTCTTCGTGACCTCGTCATAGTCGAGATATTCCGAGGTGATAGGGCGGAATTCGGGAGCGATCTGCTTTCCCGAAATTTCGTCAACGCCGCCGTTGATTGCATAGAGAAGGCATTTTGCGAGATTTGCGCGAGCTCCGAAGAACTGCATCTCCTTGCCGACCTTCATTGAAGAAACGCAGCAGGCGATTGCATAATCGTCGCCGTGGTTGAAGCGCATAAGATCATCATTCTCATACTGAATGGATGAGGTTTCGATTGAGAGCTTTGCGCAATAGCGCTTGAAGTTGATGGGAAGCCTTGTCGACCAGAGAACCGTGAGATTCGGTTCGGGAGCAGGGCCTAAGTTTATGAGCGTGTGGAGATAGCGGTAGGACATTTTGGTGACCATATGCCTTCCGTCGACCGCGACGCCTCCGATAGCCTCTGTGACCCACTGCGGGTCGCCTGAGAAGAGCAGATTATATTCGGGCGTGCGCGCGAATTTGATGAGGCGGAGCTTCATAATGAAATGATCGACGAATTCCTGAATTTCCTTTTCTGTGAAAACGCCGTTTTTGAGGTCGCGCTCTGCATAGATATCGAGAAAGGTTGATGTTCTTCCGAGCGACATTGCCGCACCATTCTGTTCCTTGACGGCGGCGAGATAACCGAAATAGAGCCATTGAATTGCCTCTTTTGTGTTGCGCGCGGGCTTTGAGATATCATAGCCGTAACTCAGCGCCATTTCCTTGAGCGCCTCAAGCGCGCGGATCTGCTCCGAAAGCTCTTCACGGTCACGGATGATTTCGGAATACATTGCCGAGCGGGTCGTCTCCTTCTGCGCCTTCTTGTCCTCGATGAGTCTGTCGACGCCGTAGAGAGCGACGCGCCTGTAGTCACCGATGATTCTGCCTCTGCCGTAAGCGTCGGGAAGCCCTGTTATGATATGGCTCGAGCGGCAGGCGCGCATCTCGGGAGTATATGCATCAAAGACGCCTGCATTGTGCGTCTTTCTGTGTGTCTCGAAGAAGTTTTTGATTTCGGGGTCAAGCTGATAGCCGTTATCACTGCATGCCTTTTCTGCCATTCGTATGCCGCCGTAGGGCATAAGCGCGCGTTTGAGGGGCTTGTCAGTCTGGAGACCGACGATTTTCTCCCTGCTCTTATCGATATAACCCGGAGCGTGAGAGGTTATGGTGGATATGATTTTCGTGTCCATATCGAGGACGCCGCCGGCTTCGCGCTCTTTTTTGAAAAGCACGAGGACATTATCCCATAAAGCGAGCGTATCCTCCGACGGAGCTTCAAGAAAAGCTTCGTCGCCGTCATAAGGTGTGTAGTTATGTCTTATAAAACTGCGGACGTGGATTTCCTTCTGCCAGGTTCCGCCTTCAAATCCGTGCCAGTATTCGGGATTTACGTTCATTCTAAAACCTTCCTTCTTGGAGTCTCTTCTCTTATGCTGTTA
This sequence comes from Eubacteriales bacterium, assembly GCA_045533555.1. Lineage (GTDB taxonomy): Bacteria > Bacillota > Clostridia > Oscillospirales > JAAYXM01 > SIG480. The sequence continues at coordinate 589 of JAZSHZ010000225.1, read as the reverse complement.
TTATACTACAAAATGCCGTGGAGCACAATTGTCAAAGCGCAAAAAAATAATGGTTGTGAGAAAATCACAACCATTATTTTTCTTTTGCAAATCGCTTTATCGCTTCAAAGGACTCATCGCTTATATCATGCTCTATCTTGCAGGCATCATCCGATGCGACCTCGGGCGAAACGCCGAGCTTTATGAAGAATTCGGTTATATACATATGTCTCTCGTAAATCTTCGTCGCAACCTCGCGGCCGATATCTGTCAGAGAAATAAATCCGTCCTTATCGACGAGAATATATCCGCCGTTTTTGAGAAGACCGACGGCGCGGCTTACACTCGGCTTTGAATAGCCCATATGTTCAACGATATCTATTGAGCGGACGCTCTTTCCGCTTTTGGAAAGGACGAGAATGGTCTCAAGATACATCTCGCCTGATTCGAGCAAAGGCATCATAATACCTCCCTGTGTGTTATGCTATAAGAATACCATATCTGACAAAAATTTTCAAGTGTGAGAAAGAAATGAAAAGGAGCGCGGAAATTTCGCGCTCCTTTAGACTGTCGAAAAAGGCACAAGAACACAAGCGGAGGATTTATATAT
>JAZSHZ010000261.1:0-8275 GCA_045533555.1 Eubacteriales bacterium | reverse complement strand
AAGATAGAAAAAACAGAGCCCGAACCCGAGCCTGAAAACAAGCCGGCAAAACAGAGATTCGTTTTTGATAATCTCGAACTTGGCATTGCGGGCAACACACGTCTGGATACAATAACGTCATATGAGCAGACGGGTAATACGTGGAGATATCTTGCGGCGAGCCCGAACGCGAAGGCATCACAGCTTAAGAATTATTATCTTAACGGTGATACAAGAGATGTAGACCACTTTATCGCAGTAGAAATAAACGTACCGGGTGACGGAACGTATAAACCGGAGTTCTCTTATCTCGCAGTTAAAGGCGAAGGCTGTATGGGAGATATCTACATTCTTCCGGAAGGCGGTTTTACAAACCTCGCGGAAGCAAAGGCAAACGGAACGAAGATAGCAAGCGTTGACTATTCGGCAGATGCAACCGTAGTAGATACAAAGGCAAAAATGCTTGTGGATGAAATAGAGCTTAAAAAAGGAACACAAGTACTTCTCTTCGTCGTAACCGGCAAGGGCGCAAAGGCGACGACAGGTGGCATACTTGATTATTTCACATACCCGTATATGCTTACTATAACACCCATTGGTGAGCTTCCTCCGTCAGCTCATCCGTCAGGAGCAAAGCTTACTTATGACTTTAAGGCAAACAGCACAATTTCGGATGGAGATATCAAAAATATCGAATCCGGAGAAACTGCAGAGGAAGCATTCCCTGCATCTTCAACAGATGGCTGGAGCGCTTACTCCTACAGTTCCAATGCGGAATATATCCAGAAAGACAATGGCAATAATATCACCTTTATGCAGAAAAAGGGAGAGTATTTGCAGCTTTCGTCCAGACAGGTCGGCGGATGGGTTGCAATTAAAGTTCCGCTTACAAATCGCGGTTCATATAATGCATTCCTTTCATATAAGCAGATTAAGGGTTATGGCGCAGCAGAGATTTACACCGTTGATATGCCGAAGGAAGAGCTTGATGAAGAAGGTAAGCGTGAGTATATAAACAAAGCCCTCAAAACTGCAACACGCGCAGCGAAGATAAATTCACACAACGTCCAAAACTTTAGCATAGAAGATGCTCCGGAAATGGCAGAATTTACGGTTGGCACGGCAAATGATGATAGTGCCGTTCTTCTCGTTTTCAAAACAACAGGACAGATGGAAAAAAAGAAGATCCTTCTTGACAGTCTTGTTCTTGACGGCACGGGAGAGTATGAAGGCAAAGAGAGTGCTGCTGAAACAACATATACACTCCGTCCGGGAAAAGAACTCAAGGAAGAAGGCGAGACGGCAACGCTTTCGCTCTTCAATGAAAACGGAGAAGAAGTTACAAACTTTGAGATAGCTGATATCACTTCATCTGATGAGGCTGTCGCAACAGTTTCGGAAAAGACTGTTACTGCAGGAAGTAAACCGGGTCGCGCAAAGCTTTCTGCAACTGTTACAGTAGATGGGGAAAGTATCAAGGCAACGGGTGTTGTCCGTTTTGTTGAAAGCAACATATCCGGAAAACGCGTTGAAGCGAAGATAAATTCACGAAAAGAAAGCTGGACGAATCCCGGATATCTGCGTGATATGTCTATGTATCTGTGGCTTGTGCGTGTGCAGTCAGACATAAGCGGCTTTGAGATTGGCGATGGAATAACGGAAGAGTATACCGATGGCTGGAGCTGGTATGCTGACAGCGTTGATGAAAAGACCGAAACTTCATTTATCCAGAATAACAAAATTGCTTTAAGTGCCAGAATGCAAGACGGAGAATGGTTTGCGATAAAAATGAAGTTTGAGGATGCCGGTAAATACCGTGCAATCGTCACGCATCGTGCAAGCATCCAGAGCCCGTATGCAGATATGTACTTTATCCCTGTGCCGGGAGAGGGAGAAAAGGTTTCGGATTATCTCACTGACGAATATAAGGTAGGTCGTATTAACAGCCATAATCCCGATGTTGAAGCATGGAATGCGGCTGCTGCGACAACAGAAACCTATCTCGGAGATGTATATGCAGAAGAACCCGGTGAATATCTTGCCGTCATTATGATGACAGGGCGCGCTGCTACCAAAAAAATGTATCTCTATTATGAGAATATTGTATTTAGCGGAACAAATCCGGTTGCGTCAATCGGAGGTTCCTGGCAGGAAGCAGTTTCAATTGGAGATACGGTAACGCTTGATAAGAGTCTTATAACTTATGAAGCAGATATTCCGCAGTACAAAGAAGAAACAACGATTTCCTTCCGTAGTCTCACGTCTGATATTGTTTCTGTTGATGAAAACGGCGTTGTGACAGGTATCGGAAACGGCGTTGGAAGAATTGAGGTAACCGCAACCTATGACGGTGAGTCAGTAGTCGGAGAATATACGGTTATCGTCGGAAGCGGAAAAATGCGCAGAAGCTATTATACTGATGAAAAGGTAGCAAATGCAAAGCGCAATATAGAAAGATATGATTGGGCGAAGGCTGAATATGATAAATGGATAAAGGCGGCAGATAAGTTTGTTGAGCAAGGCGCAGATAAGCTTTATAATCTCGTCACTACTCAGGAACTCCCCCGTTCTCTTGATCTTTCATATCGCTTTGGTGATACCGGCGCATATGTTTGTATTTATTGCGATAAAGAGTTAAGTAACGATTACGGTCTTTATCCTTGGGTTCTGAATGTATTTAACCATCCGTGGAAAATACAGTGTCCTGAGTGCAAACGCCGTTTTCCGAGTAATGATTTTGGAAGTTTCTATGAACTTGGAATCGATGGAAACGGAAACTATGATTATGAGCTTGCTTTGCAGAAGCATCATGAGAGGTTTGTCTGCGCGAACGGCGAGAATTGCTCGTGTGAAACAGATGTCGGTGAGCGCGGAAGCGATGCGTGGCGCGAATACTATGGTTACGGAAAAGGATATCTTAAGAACAATTTGTATGGAGAAGTTGGCACAACACTTGGAGTAAAAACCGAAGAGGTTGATTTCTGGGCAGTAGATGATGGTTGGGGATATGAATACGAATACCAGGTTAAAAACGGCAATATCGAAACGAGATGTAAGCCATTTATAGCCTACTATAACACGTGGGGCATTTGGGAAGAGACAATTCCGGATGCAATCGAAAGTCTTGGTATGGCATATCTCTATACGGGAGATTTGAAATACGGCCGTGCAGGTGCAGTTCTCCTTGACCGTGTTGCTGATGTATATCCTGATTTTGATATTACTGAATTAGGATATTCATTCGTGGTTGCAGACGGCAGTATGGTAACGCAATACGCAGATGGTTCTATACGCGGAAGCAGCCGTGGCGGAACTCTCGGAAGACTTCACGATTGTAATATTTCTTTGCAGATGGTACCGGCATATGATGCCCTCTGGCCGGCATATGAGGATAAAGATGTAATAAATTACCTTTCGGCTAAAGCTGCAGAAATGAATCTTGAAAACAAGAAGACAAGTGCAGCTGCAATCAGGTCAAATATCGAAAACAACTATCTCCGCGAAATCAACAAACGAATTCACGATTATCGCATAAGCGCAAACTTTACTGTTCCTGAAAAGCTTCATATCCTTGCGGCTGTTGTTCTTGACACAATGCCGGAGACTCAGGAATGGCTCAAGTTTGTATTCCAGGCAGGAAAACAGACGGGCTACAGAAATGTTACGGGTGGAAACGTATATCCGCAGATCATAAACGTTGTTGACCGTGACGGACATGGTAACGAAGCAGCTCCGGGATATAATACAGGTTGGGTAGATAACCTTGTACTTATGGGAGAAGCTCTTGACGGCTACGATAAAGCCGGAGAATATAACCTCTTTGAAAACCCGAAATTCAAGAGAATGCTTAAGTCAGAAATCGACACAATCTGTGCATCTGTGTGGACTCCTAATGTAGGCGACTATATCGCTATGGGAAGGCAGCACTTAAGTCCGTATCAGACATCTCTTATCAGGGCGTATAAAGTGTTTGGTGATGACCCTGAATATCAGGAAATTATTCTCAAAGCACTTTATCACAGAGGTAGACGTGCTTATGACTATATCCACGGAAGTATATTTGATAAGGACCCGGAAGAGATCAAGAGAAGGACAGCGCAAATAGTCGGAGAATCACTTGAAATTGATCTTCCGAGCCGCGATCTTGCAGGCTACGGTATCGCTATTCTTCGTGATGGTGATTGGATGGATTCGGCAAATGTAAATAAGAACATAAACACGCAGCGTGGATTCTATATTTACTACGGACAGACTCACGGACATGGTCACCAGGATAAGCTGAATCTCGGCATATATGCTTTCGGATTTGACGTAGGCTCAGACCTTGGTACTCCTAGACTTAAAACATCGACAGACCCACAGCGCTTCGAGCTTGTAGAGCATACTATGGCACATAATACCGTTATGGTAAACAATCTCAATCAGCGAGTAACACTCGATGGAAATCCGTTGCACTTTGACGACACTGATAAGGTTCAGCTTATGGATGTTGAAGCACCTGAGGTTTATGACTGGCTTGGTGTTAAGGAGTATCGCAGAACGCTCGTTATGGTTGATATTGATGACGATGTTTCGTATGGTGTTGACTTCTTCAGAGTCCTCGGAGGAAAAGATCACGTATATTCCTTCCACGCTGTAGGTAAGGAAGCGGAGCTTTCCGACAACGTTGAAGTGAAGAAACAGACGGATGAAAACGGAAACTACATCGGCTCGTACCAGGGTGTGGACAAAATCTGGGGTTCAAGTAACATCAACTCAATAGATATCAGTAACCTCTTCGGAGGCCAGCACGGTGCTTACGATATTGACCGTGACCTTGGAGGAACAACCGACGGACTCGGAACAGAGAGCTGGTTCGGTGAGGTTGACCGCGCAGTAGACCCGGCAAATGTCGGAACTTTCAGCGCAGACTGGAAAATTTACGATGGATACAGCGTTCTTGAGCCTGCAAATAAAGATCTCGGCTTAAAGCTTACTATGGTAAATAGCTTTAAGAACGACGAAATCACAACAGCTTCCGTCCTTCCTCCGCAGGTTGAGGGCGCAATGGATAAGGCGAGATATCTCTTTGTCCGTCGCACCGGAGAAGCTGAAGGAATCAAAGGCGAGGAGCTTGATTCACTCTTTACCGCAGTTGTTGAGCCGTATGACGGCGAGAACAATATTGCTTCGATCGAACCTGTAACGGTATCGCGTACAGATGGTAAAGACTTTACTGTTGATGAAGCAAAGGCTGTTAAAGTAACTCTCAAAAACGGAAGAGAAGATTACATCGTATATGCAAAGGATAACACTGTTTCGTATCAGGTTGCATACACAATACCGGATGGCAAAAGCACGTTTGAATTCAGCGGTTTTGTAGGTGTGGTATCCGTGAAGGATGGAAAAATAATCTACACATACATAAACGACGGAGCGGTAATCGCTGACGAGAAAGCCCTTGTTCCGGCATACACGGGTAAGGTTACAGGTTTTGAGAAAGAGCTTTCGGAAGACAATTACATTGACGTAGCTCTCGACACTGTTCCTGAAAATCCGGAAATTTTCAATAACAGATATATCTATGTTGAAAACGGCCTCACGGACAATGGTGCATATCTCATCGAAAACGCATATGCGATTGATGATGGTGTTCGTCTTGAAATCGGTGATACAACTCTCATAACGAGCTATGTTGATGACTATGACTTTGATAAGGGATATAACTATAACATAGCGGCAGGAAATACGTTTAAAATCCCGATGAGCTATGTGGATACGAATGCACCGGTATTTGATGAATTGTCAAGTGACCTGACAACAAGTGCAGGAAGCACAATTTCGGTCAAAATAAATGCAGCAAGCCCACTTGATGAAGAAATTACATATTCCGCGGTAAGACTTCCAAGAGGAGCAAGTTTTAATCCGGATACTGCAACAATTACCTGGAAACCGGGAAGTTCTCAGATAGGCAGAAATGTTGTTTCGGTTGATGCAACGGATGCAAGCGGAAGAGTTACACGTCAAACGTTTGAAATTCAGGTTTACGGTTCAACCACAGGCAGTGGCGGCGGAGGAGCATCTGTTCCTGAGAAACCGACAGTACCGGAGACTCCGGATAATCCCGAAACTCCGAATGCGCCGGATAACCCCGAAACACCTGAAGTCGGTGATGATACAGGAAAAATCCGCTTTATCGACCTCGGAAACCACGCCTGGGCTGAAGATGCAATCAACTCCCTTGCAGATGAGGGCATTATAAAGGGTACGAGTGAGAACACCTTCTCACCTGCCGCAAACATAACTCGAGCTGATTTTGCAATTCTCCTTGTCCGTGCATTTGAGCTTTCTAGTGATAACACCGAAAACTTCACAGATGTGTCGGAGAGTGACTACTTCGCACGTGAGCTTGCAATAGCACGCAATACCGGACTTGTAAACGGTATAGGTGATAATAAGTACGCACCACGAAATACCATAACGCGTCAGGATATGATGCTTATCGTATACCGCGCACTCAATAAGCTCGGCATTGAAATCAAGGCAAGCGGTGCGGCAAAGGCTGACACATATGCAGACTATTCAGACGTATCAGATTATGCAATAGATGCAGTTGATGCCCTTGTTGCGGCAGGTCTTGTAAACGGAAAGAACGGCAAAATTGCTCCGAAGGATTACACAACACGCGCAGAGGTTGCAGTTCTCCTCAAGAGGATTTTAGCTTATAAAAAGCAATAACACACAGCGGAAGCGGTCGGAATCCGACCGCTTCCATTAAAAAGGAAAGGTGAATATATATATGATTTCTTGCACTGAATTCATTCCTCTTTACAGTGAACTTTTCAAGTATCTTGAAGAATTGGGAGGACATGATGAAGTTGTAAGGTATTGGGAGTATATATCGGATACTTATGTTGCAGACCTTCTCGGAAAAGAGGTTAAGGGAAAAGGCATCCGCGGTTGCTGGGATTATTGGGCAAAAGCTCTCAACGAGGAAGCCTGTGATTTCCATATGGAGCTGGATGAAAAGAAAGGCACGTTCAGTATTGATATGCGTTATTGTCCTTCAAGAGGAAGACTTAATGAATTTGAACATATGGAGCCGTATTATGACTATTGCGGACATTGTGCGCTTTTGTATTCAAGACAGCTTGAGAAATACGGAATCAGGTTGGAACGGTTTGATATGTCACAAGTTGAGAACGCAAAGTGTTTTGAATGTTACAGAATTATGCCTAAATTAATCCCGAGAGATTGCAAAGACGAAAAGCTCATTATGGATGTAAAGGCATCTGAAAACGAATATTTCCATCGTGATTTCCATATTTCAGGAGAACGTGGACTACGCTATGTAGGCGAAAAGTTTGGAGATGATGCCGTTGTAGAATATCTTAAGCGATTTACAAAGGCATATTTTGCACCTCTTATCGAAAAGATCAAGAAGAACGGACTTTGTGAAATGAAAAAGCATATCGAAAGCATGTATAAGATTGAAAAGTGTCCTGAAAACGTCAATTGCGTTTTGGAAGAAGAAACACTTACGGTGACGGTTTCGGAGTGTCCGGGTGTTTTTTATATGAAGACAAGTGGCTATGAGCCGTCAAGATGGTATATAGAGAACACGCGCACGGTAAATAGTGTTATCGCAGAGGAATGTGGATACAAGTTTGAACTTGTTTCATATAATGAAGATAACGGTGCATCGAAATATAAATTCATTAAAAAAGAAAAATGAGCAGATGAATTTATAAAAAGAGGATGCAAGCCTCCTTGATATACGATTAGTCTGGCATGGATGTAACAAAACAACGATATTGTCACCGAGAATGAATATGTTTCGGATTAAAGAAAACGAATTTGCGAATTATATTTACAGCACCTGCTTGGTGACACAATGTTATAAATTCACCCATTTATTTAAATTTATCACCTCATCCACCCACAAACGTCACGAACCATGACTACCGCCGTGGCTGGTAGTCATGGTTTTATGCAAATATAACGCAAATTACGCACTTTTTAAAGTATAGATATTTATTTTAGAATTACATCTTAAATTTAAAACAGATCTTAAAATGACCCGTATCAACCCCATGTCCGAAAAGGCGCTCTGCCACCGACACGCAAACAACATTTTCAACCCTGATTTTACGTGTTTTACGCACTTTTGAGAGAGGAATAATAAATTTACATTATACAATCACAAATGCTGTATCAATGGACTCAATAAACAACCGTAACAAACGGCTCACGTAAAAGGCGCATTTTTTACGCTTGAAAAGTTCATTTGCGCGATATGGCAACGAAACTTTCCGCG
>JAZSHZ010000084.1:0-7028 GCA_045533555.1 Eubacteriales bacterium | reverse complement strand
GGCTATGGAGTGAAGGGTGGAGCTCTGTGTAATGACCTGTACTCCGAGAAGAATGATGCTCTTTATGCTGTAGATGATGGTTGGGGATATGAATTCACATATACATATAAAAACGAAGACGGAACACCTGTTCTCAACGAGGACGGAACTGAAAAAACAGAGCTTCGTTGCAAGCCGTTTATTGCGTTTTATAATTACTACGGAATAATGTATGATTCCCTTAATGAGTGGATTACGAATCTTTCTATGGCGTACTTGTATACGGGGGAAGAAAAGTATGGCAGAGCTGCCCTTGTTCTTCTGGATCGCCTTGCAGACGTCTATCCTGAATTTGACACCACCGAATGCGGAGATATATTTTCTGTCGGAGATGGTAACTCAAAAAAATTGAGCGGCGGAACAAGCCGAGGCAGGATATTCGGAAAGCTTATGGATACGCGTTGGATAAGAAATATAATACTTGCATACGATGCGGTGTATCCGCTTCTGTCCGATCAAAAGGTTATCTCTTTCCTTTCCGAAAAGGCAGAAGAATATAAACTTGAAAATCCCAAAAAGAGTGCTGTTGATATAGCGATGAATATTGAGAACAATATTCTGCGTGAAGTAAACACGAGCATCAGAGATTTCCGTATGAATGATAACTTCGGAAGCCCTCAAACAACCCACATCTATGCGTCTATTGTTCTCGACACTTTCCCTGAAACGCAAGAATGGATTGAATTTGTATTCCAATCCGGCGGAAAGCAGAGCTTCTATGAGTATACAGGCGGAGAGGTCAACGCTCAGCTTATTAACGTAATCGATCGCGATGGTCACGGAACGGAAGCCGCTCCGGGATACAACTATATCTGGGTTAAACGCCTGATGGACGTTGCGGATGCAGTTAATGAATATGATAAAGTATCCGGTATGAATCTGTATGATAACCCTAAGTTCATAAGAACACTTACATCTTTGCTGGATATCGAGCTTGTAAGTAATGCGGCTCCGAATATCGGAGACCACGACCGTATGGGAAGACATATGTCGGCGATAGAGTTGATTGACAGCAGTAATCTGATAAAAATTTATGAGACGGTTGAGGATGAAGAAACTAAAAAGAACATTGCACGTGTAATATACAGAAAAAACGGAAAAACAACAGATGGATTACACGGCAACATTTTCAGTGAAGAGCCTGAAGCCGTAATAAACGGAATAAAAGACGCTGTTGCGGAAGGTGTCGAAATAAAGCTTCCGAGTATACAGCTTTCGGGGTATGGCATATCCATTCTGCGTGCAGGAGATTGGTTTGATTCAATGAATTCTGCAAGGAATGTCAACACGCAACGAGATTTCTATATCTGGTACGGAAATACATCCGGACACGGCGATCTTAGTAAATTGACTCTCGGCTTCCATGCCTATGGACTTGCAGTAGGAGATGATATTGGTGAAGCTCGCATTAAGGACGACAGCGACCCTCACCGTACCGAACTTCAGGAGCATACCGTAGCTCATAATACTGTAACTGTAAATGGTGTAGCTCAAAAGGCAACTATGGACGGAAATGTAGAGCATTTTGATGATGCGGGCAGAGTCAAAATTATGGATGCGGAAGCACCGGATGTATATGCAGCTCAGGGTGTTGAGAAATATAAAAGAACGCTGGTAATGGTTGATGCAAACGATGACATTTCATATGCGGTTGATTTCTTCCATGTTATTGGCGGCGATGACCATCTTTACTCTTTTCATGCACTGGCAAAAGAAGCTGAGCTTTCCGAAAATGTTGCGGTAGTAGGTCAGAAAGATGAAAATGGAAACTATATCGGATCGTATCAGGGTGTAGACAAACCGTGGGGATCAAGCAACATAAAAGGCGATGATGACGGACTCAGCACATACAGTTGGTTTGGTGAGGTCGATCGTGCGACAGATCCCGGAAGTGTTGATATGTTCAGTATGGATTGGAAGATTGTTGATAACGACAATGTTTTAAAGCCTGCACAGAAGGACCTTCGTGTTCGTCTTACAATGCTTAATTCGTTCAAGCTTGATGAAATTACAACAACATCATGCATACCGCCACAGGTCTACAATGCACTTCCGGCGGTTCCGTTCCTGTTTGTTCGTCATACAGGTGAAAATGATGGTAAAACGACGGATGCAAAACTTGATACGCTCTTTACTGCGGTTGTAGAACCGTATAACAAAACACGATATATTGAGGATATTGAAAATATCGATATCGGCCGTGCTGATGGCGGTGCGTTTATAATGGATGAAGCAAAGGCAGTAAAGGTAACTCTCACAAACGGACGTGCTGACTATATTGTTTACGCCAAGGATACAACCGTTCCGTATAAAGTGCATTACAAAACTTCATCAGATGCAGACGAAAGTTTCGATTTCTGCGGATATATCGGTGTTGTCTCAATTGTAGATGATAAGATTATATATACCTACATAAATGACGGAACAACGATTGCGGATAAAACGGAGCTTACTGCCGCATACACGGGCAAAGTGGAAGGCTTCAGCAAAGAACTCACTTTTGAAAACTACATCGATGTAAACTTCGATCAAACTGTAGAAGATGCGACGGCGCTTACGGGAAAGTATATTTATGTTGACAACACTCATGTTGCTGATAATGCCGGTTATCTTATTGAACGTGTTGAGAAAACAGAGAACGGTGCGAGATTGTATCTCGGAAACACGACGCTCATTACATCATATGTTGACGATTATGACTTTGACAAGGGTTATAACTATAACATAATTGAGGGACAATCTTTCCGCATTCCGTTGAGTTATGTTGATGACAGTGCTCCTTCTTTCGATTCCGTAAGAGACAATTTAAGCACATCGGCAGGAAGTTCTGTCAGCGTTAACGTAAATGCCGAGAGTCCGCTTGGTGAAAATGTGTTATACAGAGCTGTAACACTTCCGAGGGGAGCAACTCTTGACGAGATGTCCGGTGCAATAACATGGAAGCCGACGGCATCTCAGGTTGGCGAGAATCTCTTCAGAATTGAAGCAATAGATGAAAGCGGAAGAGTCAGTCGCATAAACTTTATGGTAACGGTCTACGGTTCGACCACGGGCGGAACTTCCGGTGACGGAAGCACCGGTCCGAATATACCTTCGGACAAACCGACCATTCCGACGACACCGGGAGGCGAAAATCTCGACGTCCCACAGACACCGGGCACGGATGAATCGGAACCGAACGTACGCTTCATTGACCTTGGCGCTCACGCATGGGCAGCTGATTCCATAAACACTCTTGCTGAAGACGGCGTAATCCGCGGAACAAGCGAGAAAACGTTCTCACCCGCGGCTAACATCACACGTGCAGACTTGGCAGTTCTCCTTGTCCGTGCATTCAATCTTGAAAGTGAGAATACAGAGAACTTTGCGGATGTATCCGATACCGATTACTTTGCAAAGGAACTTGCAATAGCACGTAACACAGGCATTGTAAACGGAATCGGCGATAATAATTATGCTCCAAGAAATACAATCACCCGTCAGGACATGATGACGATTGTATACCGCGCGCTTACAAGCCTCAACGTAGAGCTTAAGACAGGTGACGTAGAATATCCTGATTTTGCTGACGTTTCCGACTACGCAAAAGAAGCAGTCTCAAAACTCATCGGAACAGGTCTTGTAAACGGAAAGAACAGCAAAATCGCACCATTGGACTACACAACACGCGCAGAAGTAGCTGTGCTTATTAAACGTATTTTAGACTATACAAAATAATAGGAGAAAAATTAAATGAAAAAACTTATTGCATTAACCACAGCTGTTGTTATGCTGTTTGCACTTTGCGCATGCGGAAATAATGCAACCAACGGAAAGTATTCCGAGGTGAACTACGACATTCCCGAAGGGAAAGCACTTCCGGATGATGCAGTACTTGATATCACGATAGCAAGCCATGCTTCGTGGCCGTATAATGAAAGCTGGAAGGTCTGGGAATATATAAAAGAAAGTGTTGGCGGAACGATAAACGTCAATGCAATTCCGTCATCTGATTTCGGAACAAAGTTCTCTCTGGTTATGGCGGCCCCGGACAGCATGCCGGACTTGTTTGGATTTATGAATAGCATGGGTTCATTTTCGGATTACTGCGAGCAGGGAGCTTTTGCCGCGCTTGATGATTATGAAGAATTTCTTCCGGATTATAACGAATTTTGGAACACACGTCCTGAAAATGAAAAGTGGATGAAAGATACTCGCAAGGGAATAGACGGAAAGGTTTACTATGCGCCCATTTACGGTATGGAACGTTCCAAGAATATACGTTCATGGCTTTACCGTAAGGATATTTTTGAAAAACATAATCTCGCCGTTCCCGAAACAATAGACGAGCTCTATGAAGTTTCAAAACAACTCAAAAAGTTCTACCCGGAATCATATCCGTTCTGTGTACGTTCGGGATTCAGCAACATAAATGTTATGGGATCCTCATGGAAACCGAATTTCCACTATAATGCATATTACGATTTTGAAAATGAAAAGTGGAGTTACGGTGCGGCGGAAAGCGATGTTATGTATGATATCGTCGTGTTCTTGAAGAAGATGGTCGCGGAAGAGCTGATGCCGCAGGATTTCTTCACAATCAGTGCAAACTCATGGCAAGAGCTTGTTTCTACTGATCGTGGATTTATCATGCCGGAATATCAAATTCGAATAGACTTTTTTAACAATATTGGTCGTGCAAAGAATCCGGACTATACGATGGCTGCAATGAAACCGCCTGTAGCGGAAAATGGTATTGGAATAGCAATGGTGAATAAGTTCAACAGTGATCCTACGGGCATGGCTGTTACAAATACAGGTGATGAAGCAAGCATTGTAAATGCAATGAGATATCTCAATTGGTTCTATTCCGATGAGGGGAGTGAGGTTGTTTCGTGGGGAAAAGAAGGTGAAACATATGAGATTCGTGACGGCAAGAAGCACTTTATTCTTTCTGAAAATGAGAACAATGCGCAGATCCTTTATGGTTTCCAGACCATAGGTTCATATCTTCGTATAGATCCCGCAGCTGCAGAGGCTTGTATGTCTGAGGAGCAGGCAGCCACCACTGATTTTGTTCTTGAGCATACATACCCTGAGTTGGATCCGACAACTTATCTCAGTCTTTCATCTGATGAGTCTGCAGAAGCTGCAGATTATACAACCTCGCTCAAAACTTTTGTTCAGGAAAATATCCAGAAATTCATACTTGGTCAACGTCCGATATCTGAATGGGATCAATTCTGTGAAGAACTTTCTGAGCTTCCGATAGAGGAACTTTTATCTGTTTATGAAGTAGCGTATAACAGGATAAAGTAAGAAAGGAAAAGAAAAATGGAAAGTAATATGGTGCCGTTTCGTATGGCAGGGAATCTGTATTTTGTAGGGAGCAGAAATCCTTCATCTCATTTGCTGGATACAGGAGATGGCTTGATACTTATAGATACAGGCTATGAAGAGAATGCTGAAATGATTGTGAACTCAATGGAGGAGTTGGGATTTGACATTCGCAATGTAAAGTATATAATCCATTCTCACGGACATGGAGATCATACCTTTGCAACAGCAAAGCTTGTTGAGCTTTCCGGAGCTGAAACTTTTCTGAATAGTGCAGACATACGCTATCTCGAAGGTCGATTTGTCCCGGATCACGATATTTGTGACGGAGATATAATCAAGCTTGGCAATACGGAAATTCTCTGCCTGCATACGCCCGGACATACGGCAGGAACGGTCTCGTTTTTCTTCAATATTGAAGAAAACGGAAAGACATACCGTGCCGGAATGTTCGGCGGAGCCGGAACGAATCAGCTCAAAAAGGATTATCTGAAAAATAAAGGCTTGAACACCTTGCCGAGAGGACAGTTTTTCAAGAGCATTGAACGTTTGAAGAAGGAACATGTAGATGTTTTTGTCGGAAATCATTCATGGCAGAATGATACTCTCGGGAATTATAAAAAGAGCCTTACTTCAGATGTAAACCCGTTTATAGATGAAACGAGATGGAATTCTTTTCTCGATAAAGTTGAAAGAGATCTTTGGACGGTTATCGAAGACGAGAGCAAGACGCATTTCATAAACTACGCACATCGTGGAGCGAGCGAATATGTCCCGGAAAATACGTTTCTTGCATTCTATACAGGCGTATATATGGGGGCAAACGGAATAGAAACAGATGTGCATATAACAAAAGACGGAGTTGCAATTCTGTTCCACGATGACACACTTGACCGTGTTACGGATCAAACGGGAGACGTTACGGCATATACGTATGACGAGCTTCAGAAAATTTTCGTAACAAAAAATGAGTTTGCCGATAAGATAGTAAAATTTGAAGATTTTCTCGAACGCTTTTCTTTCAGAGATATTACATTTGCGATTGAACTCAAGCAAAAGGGTACGGCAAAAGAGGTTGCTGATATTATCAGAAAATACGGAATAGAAGAAAAGGTTGTTATAACCTCATTTGATTTTGAATCAATCTGTGATATGCGAAAGCTTGAGCCCACAATAAAAATCGGATATCTCACTCGTGAAGTAACTGATGAGCTTCTTTGTGAGATGAAGAAGCTTGATATGAGTGAGATTTGCCCACATGCAAGTATCGTAAACGAAGAAAATGTCCGTAAGTGGCATTATGAAGGCTTCAATGTCAGAGCCTGGGGCGTATCCAATGAAGAAATTATGAAAAAGGTATACGATGCAGGCGCAGACGGAATGACCGTCAACTTCCCGGATAAGCTTGTAGAATATATGAAAAAATCCTAAGGACAAATAACTACACCATATGGGGTAAAACACCTCCATATGGTGTAGTTTGTACTTTGTTTTGTGTTTGCTTTTACGCGGTTTGCGTGCTTTTGAGAGGAGAATAATAAATTTACATTATACAATCACAAATGCTGTATCAATGGACTCAATAAACAACCGTAACAAACGGCTCACGTAAAAGGCGCATTTTTTACGCTTGAAAAGTTCATTTGCGCGATATGGCAACGAAACTTTCCGCG
>JAZSHZ010000211.1:0-21283 GCA_045533555.1 Eubacteriales bacterium | reverse complement strand
CGGAAGTCGATTCTTCCGTCAGCCGTGAAGTTGAAGATTATTTTCGAGCCGTCAAAGGAGCATTCCGCATTGATGACTTTCATCTCGAGCTGATGCGCTTCGATTTTCTCCTGGCAGATTTCGACTGCCTTCTTTTCGCGGTCACGAAGCTCGTCGGCAGTTTTGATGTCGACAGAGGTCGCGACTCGGATCATACGGCGAAGAGGCGCGATGATTGCGCTATCCTCGACTCCGTGGCGCTCGTTTGCAACCGTTCCGAGCTCGAGGCCTCTTGAGGTCTCGACAACGACCTTCTCGCCCTGGGAAGGGTTGAAGGCGCCCGGGTCAAACGAATATGTCTTTCCGCCTTCGCGGAAACGAACACCGATAATTTCTTTCAAAGTTATATCTATCCTTTCAAAATCGCATTATGCGACAGTGTGAGCAAATTTACAAATGAGACTGCCGATTATATGCCCTGTTCCGACATTGCGGACGCAGAGCTTCTGTGCTTCGGAGGTCAGCTTTATGAGCGCGTTGCAGGTGGATGAGGAAAATGCGCGCGCAAATGCCTCCGGAATATTCGGCTCGGCAGGGGATATCCTTCTGCTTTCCGCACCCGTCGAAATTATGAGTGCGTCGCGTATGATGAGAATAAGCTCATCGAGGATCCCCGAAAGATTGGTTTTGTCTGCTTTTTCAAGCTTGTTGAGAACTGTGAATATTTCGAGCTCATCGCGTGAGATGAGTGCTTTTGCAATGCTTGCGGCGGTTTCCGAAAGCTCTGTGTTTTTGTCTTCAACGAGAAAAGAACATACTCCTCCGCAAGTTCTGACGATTTCGGAAGCTTCGGCGTCAGAGAGGGAAGGCTTCTTCTCTTTGATTATTTTCATAACATCTTCATCCGAAAGCGGTGAGAGCGTTATGTGGGCTGCTCTTGAAACGATCGTTGTGAGCAGATCGCTGTAGTTATAGCAGAGAAGAATAAAAAAAGTAAAGTGAGGCGGCTCCTCAAGAATTTTCAGCAAAGCATCCTGGCATTCATGGGAGAGATTGCCTGCATTATCTATTATATAGACCTTGCGCTCCGCATCGTTGGGGCGCAGAAGCGCATTGCTTTTGACTGCGCGTATGACATCGATGACGGAATCTTTTTTTGGTTCTATTCCATATTTCTTCGCATCCGCTTTGATATTTTGGGCGTCGAGAAATATGATATCGGGATGAAACCCGTTTTTGGCTTTGTAGCAAGCGGCGCATACTCCGCAGGGTGAATTATCACCGTTTTCACAGACGAGAGACTGCGCGACAATACCGGCAAGCGTTTTCTTTCCGATTCCGCGCTCGCCTGCAAGTATGAGTGCATGAGGAAGGGAGTTGCGCGCAAAAGCAGAATTCAAATACTCTTTTGCGCGCTCATTCCCTGAAAAACCTTCAAAATTCATTCGTCAGATTTTCTCGAAACGCTCGACATCCATAACAAAGATCGTCGCACCGCCGACAGAAACCTCAACCGGAACTGTCGGAATCATGCCGATGCCGAATTCGGATGTTGCGGGGACAAGCTGCTTTCTGCTGTGGGAATGCTTGTTGATTATGCCGAGAACTTCTTCGAGCTTCTCGTCCTCGATACCGATGAGCACCGTTGTATTTCCTGTTTTGAGAAATCCGCCGGTAGTTGCAAGCTTTGTGACGGAAAATCCTGATTTTGTGAGATTGGAAACGACTGTCTGAGCGTCGTCTGCATTGATGATGGCCATTACCATTTTCATAGTGTGTTACCTCCCGGTTGTTGATATTTATAAAGCAGATGTAACTCTGCATTTATACTGATTAAATGAATTCCCTGAAAATATCCGGTGAGACATAGATCGGATTGACATCAAATTCAATCGCATCGCCGATTTCGCAGGGGATTTTCGTCACATCGCAGACTGTGTGAGTCATTCCGATGTGGCCGAGAATGCGCGTCTTGTGACCGTTGAGCCTTCCATAGAGCTTGCTTTTGAAAAGCGTCTTCTTTATGTCGGAAAGAACATAGAAGAGCCCGTCACGGAATCTGAATGTGTCGCGTGCTTTTTCAACATGAAGTCCGTCGGAATATCCGATGGGGACGATAGCGATCTTCATTGGCCTCTTCGCAGTGAATGTTCCGCCGTAGCCGACCTTTGAGCCTGCCTCGAGATTTCTTATTTCGCATATGTTGCTTTCAAGATGCCCGACTCTTGTGAGACCGCTGAACATAACCTTGCAGGGAAGTCTTCCCGTGAAGGCGGATCCGATCCTGACGGCATCGTCAAGCTCTGCACCGAATTTGAAGAGATATGCCGAGTTTGCGTAATGAACCATTCCGCAATCAACACCGCGCTCCGTAAGCTCGTCGCGCAGGTCATGGAGATCGTCAATCTGCATTGATGTTATTTTGCCGCTCTTGAATGCCGAAGTCAGATGAGTGAAAAGACCGCAGACATTGAGCGAGGAGAATTTCGTGTAGACCGAATGGATTTTTTCGACTTCATCGGGATAGAAGCCATATCTGCCCATGCCGGTATCTATCTTCAGGTGGGCGCGGGCAATTTTGCCTTTTCCTTCGGCGATGCTGTTTGCCGCAACTGCGGCATCAATCGTTCCGATTGTGAGAATGATGTCGTTTTCGATGAGAGCGGTAAGCTCATCAGACAGCGCTGTTGAGCGGAGCATAAGAATTTCTGTATCCTCAAGCGCAAGAGCACGGATTTTGAGAGCATCCGAAACATCGGTCACGGCAAAGAAGCGGACTCCGCATTCGTGAAGCAGGGAGACATATTCGTCCGTCCCGAAGCCATAGCCGCGACCTTTGACGACGGCAATGACCGTTGCGCCCTCTGCTTTTGAAAAGATAACATCTGCGTTTGCCGCGATTTTATCGCGCTCGATGATAAATGAATTCATAGCTTTATCACTCTTCTCTATTTACGGTTTTTGAATATAAAGAGCTTCTTGCGAAGCTTGCGATAGATATATTCGCCTTTTTCTATTATGAAATTGACGGGCTTATTGAAGATATAGTCAAACTCACCCATAAATTCAACGTGGTCACCGCTGAAGCCTTTTTTGAAGCGATAGAGACCATAGAGCGGATTGCTCTCCGAAAGGTCTCCCGATACACCTCGGAAGTCATATACCTTGCAACCGAGCTCAAGTGCCCAGCGAATCATAGTCCACTGAAGGAGATAATTCGGCATAAGGTTTCTGTGCTCATTGGAGGAAGCTCCGTAGAGATACCAGACCTTGTCACCATAGTGGATGGCGAGCGTCCCCGCAATGGGGATTCCTTCTTTTGAATATGCCATATATAGCCTTGCGTTTTCTCCGAGGTTATTGAGCATATTCTCAAAATATGCGCGGTTTCTGACGACGAAGCCATCTCGCACGCCCGTTTCAAGCATCATATCAGAAAACTCGCCAACGGCATCAAGACCGCAGAGCCTGACTTCGACTTCTTTTCTTTCGGCAACACGGATATTATAGCGCGTCTTCGAATGAAAGGATGCCATAAGCTCATCTTCCGTCTTGCCGTCTATATCGAGGCGGAAAACGAATCTCGGCTGAATTCCGGAAAAATTCTTGCCCGTGTCGCGGTGGCGATAGCCGAGCTCCTTCATAATCGAGCTGAATTCCTCATCGCTTATAAGGATATCGGGGTCGCACTTGAATACATATGCCTTATATTTTTTTGCAAGCTTTTTCGCGCCTTCCGTAAGTTCGCGAAGCGTCTCTTTATCGTGGACATCGCAGACGGGTGCGCGCGCACCGTACATAATTGAATAGGGTAGATAGGGAGCTTTGCGTATGAGAACGGACATTGCGCCTCGGATTGCTCCGTCTTCTCCTCTGACGAACATCCCTTCCCAGGTCCATTCGGGCTTTTGCTTACTCCATGCATAAGACTGAAGAAAATGCCCCTTGGGATGAGACGAGATGAAATTTTCATATTCTCCAAGCGTTTCCTTGGTGACAAACTCGACCATTAGAGCCTCCGGTTAATATCTTAATAAATTGAACATAATTATTCAACATTAGTATAACATATTTTAAATGTCCTTACAAGCATTATTTCAGTAATTTCGGGGAAAAAGGAAAAGACAGCCATCCTTCGGGGATGACCGCCTCTGAAACAAAAAGATAAATTATTTCAAAAAATTCAAAAAATGTTTATAAATGCATCATTTTTGCCGGAATTTGCGCTTTGGTGCGGAAATTTCGGCAAGAGCTGAGGAGACCTCGGAGAAAAAACTTTTTTCCTGCGCGATATCCGAAAGTGAGACAATGCCGACCGTTTTGCCGTTTTCAACGACGGGAAGACGGCGGATTTTCTCCTTTGCCATAAGCCTTGAAGCCGTTTCAACAGCATCATCCGGGGATACCGTTATGATCCCGCGTGTCATAATATCGCGTAGCGGAGTCTCCTCCGGAGGATTGCCGAATGCTACGCAACGTAGAGCTATGTCGCGGTCGGTAACGACACCGCGAAGCTTTCCTTCTTTTGAGCAGACGGGAAGCATTCCGAAGTTATGGCGCTCAAGTAGCCTTGCCGCGCGCACAGCGCTGTCTTCCGGTGTGAGATACACAACATTTGAACTCATGATTTGCCCGACTTTCATAATAATCCCTGCCTCAAATAGATTTACAGTGATTATTGACAAGATGAAGAAAAATTATTCCTGCACAGGAAGAATTTTCCATTCCTGAGAGATTTCTCCGCTGTTCTCCGTGAAGACGGCGTATTTCGTGTCCATGTCATTTTTGCCGTCAAAGGAAAGGGAGAGGTCTCCGGCATCGGTTGCAACCGCTTTTGTTATGCGGACATCGTGGCTTGCCCTGACATAACGGCAGATATTATCCATCGTATCATAAATCGGATTGAGATCGGCTATGCCTTCCGCGATTGCCGCCATTTCCTTTTCCCAGTTTTCAATTGTTATGCGCTGAATCCAGCATGATTCGTGGGTGAAGAGCACTGCGGGAACAGAGCTGAGAATCGCTCGGCGAAGCTGAGTGACGCCGCTTTCAACAGTGCTTTCAACATCGTTTGTCGGAGCAAACTCATAGCCGCGGACATCGCGGATTTCCGTTACGCAGTTAAAGAGCTTTTTGTCGATTTCGGGCTTTTGCGGGAATCTCAAATAGTCTGCAAAGTATACGGGGCGCGCAGCATTTGCGGGAAGCTGCGTATACTTGCGGTATGGTCCGCAACGAAGCTTTGTGCCGGAGGCGTAGGATGCATCGGGAGGCATATGGATGCCGATGAATTCGCAACCCCATTCGACAAAATATTTAAGAGCATTTTCGCCTGTTTCGTAATAATGAGGGAGCGCTACTTTTGAGATTTCAATTCCGTTTTCGTCATACCATGCTTTTATGCGCGCGGCATTTTCCGACATAACCTCATCGCTCCATGGGCGAGACTTTCTATGGTCAAAATATGCCCAATGCTCGGGCACATCCGAAGCAACCCATTCGCATCCCGCAAAAGCATGGGGGAATGCCGTGGCTATACCGCGGTTAACATATTCGCGGATGAGAGAAACTGTCTTTTCATTTGTGTTATCCTGAAAAACACCGAGCCAGGGTTTGAGTCCGTATTTGTTTGAAATTTCAATCCAAAGAAGCGGATTTGAAGGGGATTTATCGCGCCAAGCACCCCAGACATCATCAACGCGCATTCCGACAAACGGAGGCATTCCTTTCATTGCAAAGGGCTTCTTTGCTGCCCATACAATAGTATCGCGGAAGATATCGTCCATTCCGTGGACAGGACCGAGTATTTCCGGTTTGATCCACGAAACCGTGTTCCAAAGTGCGATTTTTGCACCGCTATATTCAGCAATTTCGAGGAGCGGAGTTTGGCCGATTTTCAAAAGAGTAGTTCCGCTCTTCAGGCGTGTATTGATATAAAAGCTTTCACTTCCGTAAAGATTGATTGTTTCGTTAACCTCGTGATATCTCGTTATGTAGTGATCGGCAACCTTTGAAATGGAGTTGCCCGATACAGGTGAAGGCATATCGGATACAGAAACGATATCGGAGAATGCATCGCAGGTAAGAGCAGAATTTACGGTGCAGACAAGACCTGCGCCATTCCGTACGGCGTCCATAATCGCTTTTGCCGCATCCTCGGTAAGGATGAGGTCCGGTTGCGCTATGAGAATGAGCGCAGCTCCGGCGCGAAGCCTTTCGGGGAGATCGGAAAGCTCAACCTCATCATACGGCATTCCGAACACGTCAAGATATGGACGTATAAGACCGCGATATGCTTCGCAGCCATAAGTTCCGTATTTTATCGGAACAACGATATTTCTGTTGCTCATAAGAAAAACACCTCGGATAATTTTATTGCTTAAATTATATACGAAATCTTTTTAAAAATCAATTGTTGAATTACGGAAAAAAACAATATATAATAAGAAAAAAGAGAATTGGATGTGTTTTTATGAATTGCGAAAAAATCAAGATTGTTGCAATGGATCTTGACGGGACGCTTACTCAGCATAAGCAACAGCTTGATGATGAACATAAAAAGGCACTTGATGCATTGGCGGCAAAATACAGGCTTCTTATGGTTGGCGCGGGGCAGGTTATGCGAATTTTCAATCAGCTCGGGAAATATCCGATAGATGTGATAGGCAACTACGGTATGCAATACGGCGAATATGATGAAATAACGGGAGATATAAAGATAATCCGCGATATAAGAACTCCGACTGACAGAGAAACCGCGGAGAGAAAGGTAACTTTGCTCCGCGAGAAATTCGGTTTCCTCGATTTTGCGGGAGACAATGTCGAATTTCATCCTTCGGGTTGCATAACTTTTCCGATTCTCGGAACAAAGGCTGATTCAGCGGATAAGCTTGCCTTTGACCCTGACAGAATAAAGCGCAGAAAGATATACAACGAGGTAGTGGAATGTTTTTCGGATTACCACGTTTTTGTCGGAGGTTCATCTTCATTTGATATGGCGCCTAAGCCGTATAACAAATTCTATGCACTTGACCTGTTTTGTAAAGAGAATCATTTAGAGCACGAAAATGTCGTCTATATCGGTGATGACTACGGTATGGGAGGAAATGACGAATCGGTCTATAAATCCGATTTTCCGTATATCACGATAGATAATTATCTGGATTTTTCCGAAATAATAAAGCCGCTTCTGTAATTTGGCGGAAAAATCGGAGGGAGGAAAAGGTATGTTTGAAAATGTCGGCAATGTCAGGTTCATGCAGAGGATCAACCGTGAAAAGGTTTTGTCCTATATAAGAAAGAACAGCCCTGTTTCGAGAAATGAGCTTTCAAAGGTGACGGGACTGAGCCTTTCGTCAATAACGAACATAGTCAATTTCTTTATGGATAACGGGCTTGTGACCGAAACGGGAAGGATCAAGAATGAGGGCGCGGGGCGTAAAGCTGTTATGATCGAGTTCAACGCAGGCGCAATGTCGCTCATCGCAATCAACATAGAAACCGATGAGGCGATCGTCTCACTGACGGATCTCAGTGGCGGAATAATTGAGAGTAAAAGCGTTGCAATTTCAAGACGCGACAGCGCCGAAACTGTTCTTTCGGCAATAGAGAAGACCGTTCTTTCAATGATTTCGGAGCATAACGATGTAAAGGCGATCGGCTTTGCGGTATCGGGACACGTCTCACCCGACGGAAGGGTAAGCTCGAGCACAATGCGTTGGGACAGAGTCGATGTCAAGAGCCGTTTTGAAAAGAGCACCGGGCTTTTGGTCTATGTCGCAAACAACACCAAGACAAAAGGGCTATGGACAATACGAGCACTTAACGATGAGAAGCATAATAACATAGTATTTCTCGATATGTCGTCAGAAGGTGTCGGTATAATTAATGCCTACGGTGGCGAGATAAACAACGCCGTTGCGGGAGAATTCGGTCACACCGTGATCACCGGCGGTGAGCACAAATGCTTCTGCGGAAATGTAGGATGTCTTGAAAGTGTGTGCAACGTAAGTTATATCGAAACTCGCTACAAAGAGCTTTCGGGTGAAGCGGCGGCAATCTCCGAGATTCAGAAGCGAGCGGGAAGCGGAAATAAGCTCGCGCGTCAGGTAATTGACGAAGCCTGCGGATATATGAGCGCGGCAATCATCAATATTATAATGATATTTGAACCCGACCTCATAATAGTAAACGCATCCGAGCTGTTTGAGATAGACGCACTTTATAACGAGGCAATCGACCGCGCCGTTGCACACTCATCAAAGCTTGCAATGAAAAAGCCCAATTTCAGAAAGGTAAATGTCGCATCCGATCAATCGGCGCAAGGTGCGGCGCAAATCGCATCGGACGAACTTTTCGGAATAGACGCACCGGATGATATACTGTAAACAGCAAAGGAACGAATCATTTTGATTCGTTCCTTTGCTGTTATTTAAAAGGATATATTTTATTTTGCCTGCGAGGGGCGGAGTGCGATGAAGATATCTTTGTCCGTCGTAAACAACTTTGTAAGCTCTTCTGCAACATTTTCGTATATCGCGTATTCCGTCTTACCGTCCGCAGTTTTTGCGGAAAGAAGCTTTTCACCGTCGTAAACCATAACCGTTATAACCGAGAAGTCGCTCGTCATACCCGTGAGCGTTCGGTCCTTCGCGGTAGCCCAGATGATTATATCTCCCGCTTCAAGGTATTCTTTTCTGATTTCCTTAATGCAGTTATCTGCGTAGTTCCATTTTTCTTTTTCTCCGGCATAGAACCTTCTTCCGCCATGGAATCCGGCTACAAGCATTGAGCTGATGCTTTCATATTCCGGAGAAACTTCGTCTTTGAACTCAAACAAGTTCGTCTGCTTTACATATTTTTCGGTATTCATCAAAAGCGAATTCTCCGGCATAAGCGGATTAACTCTGAAAATGTTGCTCAGGATATCCTCGGCTGACGGGAGTTCCATATCTTCGCCTGCTTTTTTCAGAATGTTTTCTGCAAAATCAGTATTTGTTCCGAGTTCGGGCAACTCGTTTTTATCAACAGTCGGGATGGGACAAATCTTTTCACCGCCGACTGTGTTTTTTATTACGTTTGAAGGAATGTTGTCAACCATTCCGCCATCATTTACGATTACCGAGCCGGGTTTTGCAGTTACTTTAACTTTATAGCCGAGGCTTCTCTCTTCACCTGAATTGATATTATCCAGGTTCCAGGTTATAATTCCGTTTTTATATTCTCCTCCACCTGTGATTGAGCCTTCTACAAGCTCTGTGCCATCGGGGATCGTCTCAGTAACCTTGATTCCGTTGTAGACAACCTGTTTGTGATCTGCTTTATAGATTTCGTCGTATATTATATCCTCGGTGATTTTGGTTGCGCTTGTTGCAAATCTGTCTGTTTCGTTTGAAACGACAATGCTGTATGTAAGCTCGTCACCCGAGGAAACTGTTCCGTAGGGGGTGATATCGACTGTTCTGTCGATACTCATTGCGGGGTATTTTATACGACTCTTTGTTTTTTCGGGAATTTTTACACCCTTTATAATGTCGTTGCCCGGATCGTCATCATAGCCGTTATCTATAAAAAGATCCGTCGGTCTTAAATGAATCACCGAAGATATGTTTTTTGAATTGAAGGGATAAGGGTGAATGCGTATTGCAAGGATTGCGCCGTTCTGTTCTATCTTGTCCACGCCCTCTTTGGTATCAATCTTGTTGCCCGAGCAATCAAGGATTCTTCCGTTGCCGACATAAAGAAGGGCGTGAAGATTTGTGACTATAAAGTCACCGGGTCGCATGACCTCATCCATATTTTCAAGATGCGGATATAAGTATTTTTCTCTTGCTTCATCAGGAGTTAAAAGGTTATCCCCGGCATCATAATATGAGTAATGAGTTTCACCTTCAGATCCGTCATCCTTGAAAGTGAGACCGCTCGTGTAGTCTGTAAACGAATCGGATTCAAATAAGCCATATCCCGTGAAAAGCTGTGTGTTGCTCTCGTAAGACTCTTTATACTTATCAAAATTAATCCAACGAAGCAGTGCCGCGTCCATATCTCTGTCGGTGATCGGCTCATTGACCTTGCTGTCGCATGTTTGCGTATATTCCTGATTATCACCCGTTCTGAAAGCTTCGGTTGTCGTAAGTCCGAGAGGACGCCTTGCTTCTTCCCACAGAATTTCCATTCCTGCGCCTTCGTAATAACACTGGTATGCGTAATCCGAGCAAACGGAATATATATTCTTATCGGGTGTTGCGGCTTCCGGCGGTGTCAGTGTCGACAAACGACTTGTTCCGCCTACATACGGAAACAATTCCGAGAGATATGTTGAATCATACTGAATATGAGGATTCTTGACGTAATATGCAAGTGCCGTTGCAACAACCGCTTCTTCCACATCGGCGCGAGTTGTGATCTCGCTTCCTGCGTGGGCAACCTCTGTTCTGGACTTAAGACAATGCTTGCAGGTGTATGTTATTTCACCGTTTGTTTTCTCTGTGGGAGCTTTGGTAAGCTCTCCGTCATTCCATTTGTGAGAATCTTTTTCCTTGTGGCTTGCATCTGTTGCGCAGATTCTTTCGCAGGTTCCGTCACCGTTGTCCTTCCAATCGGAGAAGGAGCATATATGCTTTTCCAAAAGCTTACCTATCGCGACTATCGCTTCCGCGCGCGTGATTGCCTTCTTCGGATTGAGTGTCTTCTGCGTTGCATCAAAGATGATTCCTTCCGAAACTGCCCAGGCAACTGCGGTCACGGAATCTTTTGATATTTCCGTTGCATCGCCAAAGCTATCGAGAAGCACGCCCGTGTTGGCTTTGCATTTTCCGGTGAGCTTTGCCCAGTTATAAAGATAATATGCCGCGTGCTCGCGGTCGATCGCTTTGCCGACTCCGAAGCTTTTGTCGGAGAAGATTTTTGTTATGCCTTTTTCATATGCCCACGAAACCGAATCGGCAAAATACTCACCGCCGCGGATATCCGTGAAAGCATTTGCCTTTTGAGGAGCCTCTCCCGATGCTCTATGGAGAAAGGTCAGAAATTGTTCTCTCGTGCAGGTTGAGTCGGGCGCAAAGACAGTTTCACTATAACCCTTTACGATGCCCTCTGCGGCGAGCTTATCAATATATTCCTTATACGGAGAATTCGGATCAACGTCTGCAAAGCCTGCAGATGCAAACGAGATTGCGCAGAAATTGGAAATCAGACAGATTGCAAGTATCAATCCTATGCCTTTTTTCGGTATTTTCATAAAAAAACTCCTTTTTGCAACATTTTATCCATTATAGCATATGAAACGATGATTGTGAATGTAAAAACAAAGAAAAAATCATACTGCAATGCAGTATGATTTTTTAGCAGTCCTTTTAATTGAGTTGACTTTTTACATATTCAATCTGAGCTTCGACGGACTTAACACTTGTTCCGCCCTCGGAAATGCGTTTTTCAACGCAGGTTTCGAGGCTGATTTCGGTATAGAGATCATCTTCGAACAAATCGGAGAGCTCTTTATATTCTGAAAGTGTAAGCTCTTCTAAAACTTTTCCCTCAGCAATGCATTTTGCAACGAGCTGACCTGCAATCTTATATGCGGTTCTGAAGGGGAGACCTTTCTTTACGAGATAGTCTGCAAGGTCTGTTGCATTGATGAATCCCTTCTGCGCCGCGCGCTTCATATTTTCGGGAATAGGTTTCATCGTATCAAGCATAGGAGCGAGAACGCGGAGGCACATTTCGACTGTTTCGACGGCATCGAAGATGCCTTCCTTATCTTCCTGCATATCCTTATTGTATGCAAGCGGAATACCCTTGAGAACGGTGAGGATGCCGATAAGGTCGCCGTAGACGCGGCCTGTTTTTCCTCGGATAAGCTCTGCCATATCGGAATTCTTCTTCTGCGGCATGATTGAAGAGCCTGTCGTGTAGGCATCTGAAAGCTCAACGAATTTGAATTCCCAGCTCGTCCAGAGAATGAGCTCCTCGCTCATTCTTGAAAGATGCATCATAAGAGTGGAGAGGGCGGCGGCAAGCTCAATGCAGTAGTCGCGATCGGAGACACCGTCGAGACTGTTGAGTGCAATTCCGTCAAAACCGAGCTCGCGCGCCTCTAAGCGCCTGTCGGTTTCATAGGTTGTTCCCGCAAGGGCGCAACAACCTATGGGAGAGATGTTCATTCTCTTTCTGCAATCGGAGAGGCGGTCTATATCGCGGAGAAGCATCATTGCATATGCCATGAGGTGATGTCCGAAGGTTATCGGCTGAGCACGCTGAAGATGCGTATAGCCCGGCATGATTGCCGCTTTATATTCTTCAGCCTTGCCGACGAGCGCACGGATGACATCGCGGATAAGCTCCGAAATTTCATCGACCTCATCGCGCAGATACATGCGAAGGTCAAGAGCAACCTGGTCGTTGCGGCTTCTTGCCGTGTGGAGCTTTTTGCCGACGTCGCCGAGGCGCTCTGTGAGAACTGCTTCGACGAACATATGAATGTCCTCGCAGCTCATATCAAATTTGAGTGCGCCTGAATCAAGGTCAGCAAGTATGCCTTCAAGACCTGCGATAAGTGTGTCGGCTTCTTCCTTTGTTATTATATTCTGAGCACCGAGCATAAGCGCGTGTGCCATGCTGCCTGTGATGTCCTGACGGTACATCTTGCAGTCAAAGCGTATTGAAGAGTTGAAGTCGTCTGCAATACTGTCTGTTATTCCGGAAGTTCTTCCGGCCCACATTTTACCCATTGTATATGACCTTCCTTTTTAAGAATCCTTATATGCAAGGTTTGCTCACCGATATGAAACCGGTGAGCAAATAAGATTATACTATAATTATTTCTTGCCGTCAACGAGAGCCTGAACCTTGATCGGGAGACCGTAGAGGTTGATGAAGCCTGCGCTGTCTTTCTGATCATAGTCGCTTTCACCGAAGGTTGCGATTTCTTCGCTGTAAAGCGAATAGGGGCTCCATACGCCCGCGTTGATCATGTTGCCCTTATAGAGCTTGAGTCTGACCTTACCCGTGACCTTCTCCTGTGTCTTATCGACGAATGCGGAGAGAGCTTCACGGAGCGGAGTAAACCACTGACCGTTGTAGACGAGCTCCGCAAATGTGATGGAAAGCTTCTGCTTTTCATGGAGAGTCATCTTATCGAGGCAGATGGATTCGAGAACGGAATGTGCCTTATAAAGGATCGTTCCGCCCGGAGTCTCATAAACGCCGCGGCACTTCATGCCAACGAGGCGGTTTTCAACGATATCGAGAATACCGATGCCGTTCTCTCCGCCGAGCTTGTTGAGACCGAGGATGATGTTCTTTGCGCTCATCTTTTCACCGTTGAGAGCAACAGGACAGCCCTTTTCGAATTCGATTTCGACATAGGTGGGCTTATCGGGAGCAACGATCGGGGAAACTCCCATTTCGAGGAAGCCCGGCTTCTCATACATCGGCTCATTGCCTGTATCCTCAAGGTCGAGACCCTCGTGGGAAAGGTGCCAGAGGTTCTTATCCTTGGAATAGTTCGTCTCGCGGTTGATCTTGAGCGGGACGTTATGTGCCTCAGCATAGTCGATTTCTTCATCGCGGGATTTGATATCCCATTCGCGCCAGGGAGCGATGATAGGCATATTCGGAGCGAAGTGCTTGATTGTAAGCTCAAAACGAACCTGGTCGTTGCCCTTACCTGTGCAGCCGTGGCAGATTGCATCTGCGCCTTCCTTGAGAGCCACTTCAACAAGGCCTTTTGCGATGCAGGGGCGAGCGTGGCTTGTTCCGAGGAGATATTCCTCGTAGATTGCGCCTGCCTTCATTGTCGGGATGATATATTCATCGACATATTCATCAGTCTGGTCAAGGACATAGAGCTTTGATGCGCCGGTCTTGAGTGCCTTTTCTTCAAGACCCTCAAGCTCGTCTGCCTGACCTACGTTGCCGGAAACAGCAACCACTTCACAGTTGTTATAGTTTTCCTTGAGCCACGGAATGATGATTGATGTGTCAAGTCCGCCCGAATAGGTAAGTACGACTTTTTTGATTTTGGATTTGTCCATTGTTATTGCCTCCAATAAATAATTATTCACAAATATGCAGATATTATACAATGAATATTCACGTTTGTCAATAACTTGATTAATAATTATTCATAAAAAATGAATAAAGTCAAACGACCGAAGAACGGTGAAGCCCTTCGGTCGCAAATTTACGCAAAAGCGATATTACTTCGCCTGGAGAAGGTGAACAGCGAAGCCGCCGAAGTCCTGCTTGAGGTAAGCAGCAACGCCGGGCTTGACTGATTCGGGATCGATAGCGAAGCCGATTCTTTCAAGATATGCCATAGCGCGGTCAATGTTGTTTGTCTTGATAGCAATGTGGCCGTTTGCGCCGCGGCCGATTGCCTTGTTGACTTCAACACCTGTTCCTGCAAAGACGGAGCTGTTGCCGTTCTTTACCGGGAAACCGAATGCTGCAGCAAAGAGGTTTGCGATTGCGAGTGCGTTCTCTTCGGAATCTGTGTTGATGCCGATGTGAGCGAGCTCAAAGCCGAGAACTGTCTGAACAGCCTGACGTGTGAGAGCTGTGATCTCGTCAAACTTGCCTTCCTTGATGAGAGCATCCTTGACCATCCAGCTGCCGCCGCAAGCAAGAATCTTGCCGAAGGAGAGATAGTCATTGATGTTCTTTTCGCTGATGCCGCCTGTCGGCATGAACTTGATTGCGCCATAGGGAGCGCTCATAGCCTTGATAGCTGCGAGACCGCCGCAAGCTTCTGCCGGGAAGAACTTGACAACGTCAAGACCGAGCTCGATAGCTGCTTCGATGTCGGACGGATTGCTGCAACCCGGAGTGATCGGGATGTTCTTCTCTACGCAATAGCTGACAACCTTCGGGTTGAGACCCGGAGAAACGATGAACTTTGCGCCTGCTGCGACTGCCTTGTCAACCTGCTCTGTTGTGAGAACAGTGCCTGCGCCGATGAGCATTTCCGGATATGCATCTGCCATGATGCGGATTGCTTCCTCAGCAGCTGCTGTGCGGAAGGTAACCTCTGCAACCGGGAGACCGCCGTCGATAAGAGCTTTTCCGAGCGGAAGAGCATCCTTGACTTCGTCGATCTTGACGACAGGAACAACACCGTATGCGCCGATTTGCTTCAATACTTCATTCATTGGATTTGACCTCCTAAATAATTCCGGCATAAAAAATACCGGCCAAATTTATCTATTATAAAGAGTAACACATTTTGCAAGACTTTGCAAGTGTATATTAACGATAATTTAACAAAAAAATGGGCATAAAAAGTTGAATACAGTTGTTAATTGTGCTAAAATATATAACCGTGGCAAAAATGAGGGAGGTATTATGCCGTTATGCAGAGAAGAACCAACAGGAAAAAATCAGGCTTCGGAAAAGTTATTTTCTGGATCGCCGTTATATTAATGCTTGCCGTAGGAGTCGGTTGCTTTGCCGTTTCGCAGATGCTTGGAGACATAAACCGCGGTGACGGAACCTTTGATGAAGCGGAGCTGGATACGCACGAAGGGCTTTCCGAGGAGATAATCAATATCGCAGTTTTCGGAGTTGACAGCCGCGATGATGTTGTCGAAGGAAGATCGGATGCGATGATGATTGTCTCGCTTGATATGAAGCATAATAAAATCAAAGCGGTTTCACTTATGAGAGACAGCCTTGTCAATATCGAGGGCTATGGAAAATATAAGCTCAACGGCGCATACGCGCGCGGCGGTGTCGAGCTTGCGGTAAAGACGATCAATCAGAATTTCGATATGAATATAACCGACTATGTTTCTCTCAATTTCAATCAGCTTGCGGGAATCGTCGATGCTCTCGGCGGTGTCGAGGTTGAGATAACGAATGCCGAGAGAAAAAATGCCAATAAATATATAAAGGAAATGGCGAAGGAAATCGGCGAGAAGCCGGAGCTTATCGAAGAGGCGGGGGAAGTTACGCTTCGCGGTTATCAGGCGGTTGCCTATGCAAGAATAAGAGCAATCGGTAATGCGGATTTCCAGAGAACTGAGAGACAGAGAGAGGTTATGCAGAAGCTTCTGGATAAAGCTCTCGAGACTTCTCCGGTTATGTATCCGACACTTGTTAAAAAGCTTTTGCCGATGGTTGAGACATCTCTTTCAAACGAAGAGATTCTTCGCATTGTCGGAATGGTTGCGTTGAAAGGAAAACCATCCTTTGAGCAGGGAAGACTCCCGCTTGACGGATCATACAGGACGAATTCAACATATGCAATGGCATATGACCTTGATGCGGCGGCAGAGAAGCTTCACAGCTTCATATATGACGACGTTCCTTTCTATGAAGAGGAGACGGACATATCGGAAGAGCAGAATTGAAAATGTGCGGGAGCGGATCGAAATTCGTTCCCGTTTTTTCTTGCAAAAGAGACATATTTATAGTATAATTTCTACATAATTATATAATGGAGGAATATTATGAAAAAAATCTTTGGAGCTTATATCAACTCACCGTTGATTCTCAGAATAGCGATCGGGCTTGTTCTCGGTGTCGCATTGGGTCTTTGGGTGCCGGGAGCATCCTTCGTTTCGGTTTTCGGAAGTGTTTTTGTCGGAGCGCTTAAGGCGATTGCTCCGATACTCGTCTTCGTTCTCGTAATATCCTCACTTTCAAGTGCGGGTAAAGGAATCGGCAAACGCTTCGGAAAGGTCATTATGTTTTATATGGTTTCGACTCTTCTTGCAGCAATGCTTGCAGTTGTCGCAAGCTATGCTTTCCCCGTGACAATTCCGCTTACGGCAGCGGCAGAACAATCTGCTCCGACGGGGCTTGGCGAGGTATTCGGAACACTCCTGAACAATATGGTTATGAACCCTGTTTCCGCTCTTTCATCGGGAAATTATATAGGAATTCTCACATGGGCGGTAATTATCGGTCTTGCGCTCCGTATGTGTGCAAGTGAAAAGACGAAAGAAATCTTTGCGGATATTTCCAATGCCGTTTCGAAGGTCGTCGCGTGGGTAATCCAGCTTGCACCGTTCGGCATTATGGGGCTTGTTTTCTCGTCCGTCAATGAATACGGACTTGAGATTTTCCGTGACTACGGAAAGCTTCTTCTCGTGCTTGTCGGATGTATGCTCGCAATGGCTCTTGTTGTAAGTCCGATAATTGTTGGAATCTGTCTCCGCAGAAATCCTTATCCGCTCGTTTTGCGTTGCCTGCGTGAATCGGGCATAACGGCATTCTTTACAAGAAGCTCTGCTGCGAATATCCCGGTCAATATGGCTCTCTGCGAAAAGCTAGGTCTTGACCGCGAATACTATTCCGTTTCAATTCCGCTCGGTGCAACGATAAATATGGACGGAGCGGCGATAACGATTACCGTTATGTCTCTTGCGGCGGCATTCTCGCAGGGCATTCAGGTAAATATTATTATTGCAATAATTCTCAGCTTTGTCGCAACTCTCGGTGCTTGCGGAGCATCGGGTGTCGCGGGTGGTTCGCTTCTTCTTATTCCCATGGCTTGCTCGCTTCTTGGTGTCGGTCCCGACGTTGCAATGCAGGTCGTCGGCGTTGGTTTCATAATCGGCGTTGTTCAGGATTCGCTTGAAACTGCGCTCAATTCATCGAGCGACGTTCTTTTCTGCGCGACTGCAGAGTTTATGGAATGGAAAAAAGAAGGCAAGGAAATCAATTTTTAAGGAAGTCTAAGTATGAGTAATAAATTTGAAAGACGTTATGGTCTTTTTACCGCTATTTGTATGGTCGTCGGAATAGTTATCGGTAGCGGTGTTTTCTTCAAGGCGCAGGAAATTCTTGAAAAGACGGGCGGAAATATGCCGCTCGGAATAATTTCATGGATAATCGGCGGTCTTGTTATGTTGTCCTGCGTTCTCGCTTTTGCGATAATGGCGCAAAAGTATGAGAAGGTCAACGGTATCGTTGACTATGCTGAGGCAACACTCGGAAAGAACTATGCTTATTTTATCGGTTGGTTTCTTTCAATGTTTTATTATCCGACTCTAACGATGGCACTTGCGTGGTTGTCGGCAAGATACACACTTGTTTTTGTGACGTCGGTAAACCCTGATTTCCCGCTGTTGATTCCTGCGGCAGAGGGCGGCTGCGCTCTCGGCCCCGAATGTATGGTCCTTGCATTGTTCTATCTCATTCTTGCATTTTCGGTCAATGCTCTTTCGCCGAAGCTTGCAGGCAAGCTTCAGGTCAGCGCAACGATGATAAAGCTTGTTCCGCTCGGACTTATGGCGATCGTCGGAATAACCTACGGAATTATAACGGGAGGTCTTGCGCATAACTTTACGACCCCTGCTTCCGTTCATTCGGTCGTGGAAAATCCGTTTCTTGCATCGGTTTGCTCGACGGCGTTTGCATACGAAGGATGGATAATTGCGACTTCGATAAATTCCGAGCTTAAGGACTCCAAGAGAAATCTTCCTATAGCTCTTATCGCGGGATGCCTCATAATCATTTCGGTTTACGTTTTATATTTTGTCGGTGTTGCGGGCGGTGCGACGAATCAGGAGCTTATCGACCACGGTGCAACGATTGCATTCACAAATCTTTTCGGCAACGTTTTCGGCAACGTTCTCAATCTTTTCGTTGCAATCTCGTGCCTCGGAACACTCAACGGTCTTATGCTCGGATGCAGCCGCGGTGCATATTCTCTTGCGGCAAGAAATGAAGGTCCATCGGCGCATATCTTCAAGACGATTGACTCGGATACGAATATGGCAACAAACTCCTCAATCTTCGGTGTCGTCGTTTGTGCGGTATGGTTTCTGTATTTCTTCTGTTCAAACCTTGCGGGAATGTGGGAAGGCTTTCTTGTATTTGACCCGACGGAGCTTCCGATTCTCACGACATATGCACTGTATATTCCGATATTTATTGCATGGATGATAAAAGCGCGCGATGAGAGTATTCTCCGCCGTATAATCGTCCCGGCTGTTGCGGTTATCGGTTCGGCGTTTATGATATTTGCGACGATACTCGCTCACGGAATCGCCTGCATATGGTATCTCATAGTTTTTGTGGTAGTTATGTTTATCGGTATCACGCTTAAGAATCCAAAAGAGAAAAACTGAATAAAAACAATAAAAAATCTTGCAGAGCACGTCTGCAAGATTTTTTTGCTTAAATCAGAATTCCGTTGCAATGGTCGATCTCGTGCTGGATAATCTGCGCGGGGAAGTCCGTGAAGGTTTTTATTCTCGTTTCGAAATTTTCGTTTTGCCACTTTACCTTGATCTTGCGCCATCGCTTGCATTTGCGCGGATAGCCGAGAAGGGAAAGGCAACCCTCTTCCGTTTCATACGGCTCGGATGACTTTATTATTTCGGGATTGAACATCGTCATATATGTTCCTTCGTTGTCAAAAACTATGATGCGGCGAAGCTCGCCTATCATATTTGCCGCCATACCGACGCAACCATCTTTGTGTGCAATGAGTGTATCAAGCAGGTCTGCGGCAATCTGAAGATCATCCCTTGTTGCATTCTCGGATTTCAGTTCGAGAAATTTCGGGTCGTGCATAAGTTCTTTAACCATTGTTGTTTCTCCGATTATAAATTAAATGTCTCTGTTTTCAAGAGCGGCAATTCCGAATTTTGCGGCAAGGAGGAGCTTTTCTCTTTCGCTTTCGTCCTCGCAGGAGGAAAGCTTTTCTCTGACGGAGCGGAGAAAAGCGCCTTTGAGTGAGTTTTCGTAAATCGCTTCCCAGATATCGCGCGCCTTTGTTGTCTCATCCGAGATGATAAGCTCTTCGTAGTATGACGAAAGCTTTTTATAAAGCGTGTCTGTATCGTGAGATGTTCCCTCACCGATAAGCGTAATGCGAAGATGCTCGCGCCCGACGGGGGAGCGAAGCGCTTCTTCGATTTTGCGCGTTTTTGAAACATCGATTTTTATATCACGGTAGGTAATGTCGGAAAGCTTGCCTTTGCGGAGCGAGACTTTCCCTTTTTGAATATCCGCGATATAGAAGCCGCAGTCATAGCACTCGCCGAAGTCTCTCGGCTCGGGGCACCCGCAATATGCATAGTATGTATTTCTTGAGATGCAAAGCTCCGTCGGTTTATGTATGTGTGCAAGTGCAACATAGTCTGCACCGCTTTTTCCGATTTCATCCGATGATACGGGGCAATAGCCTTCCGAATTGAGGTTTGAATGAAGTGCGAGAATATTTATATATTCATCGTTGACGACCCGGAAATTTTCGAGTATCCGAGCATCGTAGCGCTCTCCCGTATATGCCGCGCCGTATATGCGGAGGCTCATTTCGGGAATTTCGATGCACCGAAGATCGTTTGAATCGAATATATGGACATTTTCGGATAATTCGAGGAGTTTATATGGCGAATCGGCGGTATATGGATCGTGATTTCCGGGAGTGATGAAGATCGGCATACGCGCTCTCCCGAAATCCGAAAGAATGCTTTCTGCCGTCTCGGAATATATCGGATAAGCATCGAAAAGGTCGCCTGCAATGATGATTGCATCGGCGTTTTCAATGTTTGCAATATCGACAAGCTTTGTTATAAGCTTTCTCTGCTCTGCACGGCGCAGTTTTGCCTCCGCGGGAGAAAGCGAAGAAAAAGCACTGTCAAGATGGATATCTCCGGTATGGATAATTTTTGCCATAGGTATGACTATCCTTTCAGAATTTTGTTGATTCTTTCGACGGAGATGCATTTGCCGCTGTCGTCAATATCGAAGCAGGCTCCGTTTATCATAATCTCTCCCGAAGCCTCGGCAAAGCGCTCCGGTATGCTTCCGAGAAATGTTGCGAGCGATTTTTCGGGAGCGCAACCGATGACGGAGTTTGCGGGGCCTGTCATTCCAAGGTCGCATATGAAGCCCGTGCCATTCGGGAGAATTTTTTCATCGGCGGTCTGGACATGGGTGTGAGTTCCCCAGACGGCGGAAAGTCGTCCGTCCGCATAGAAGCCGAAAGCCTGCTTTTCGCTCGTCGCCTCCGCGTGAAAATCACAGACGGCAAAATCATACTGCCCTTCGCATTCGCGGAGAATTTTATCAAGCGCGAAAAATGGGTTATCCGCTCCGAATTGCATTTCGCATCTGCCCATGAGATTGATAACGAGTGCGCGCCTTCCGAAGGCATCAAAGATTCCGTAGCCCTTTCCCGGTGCATCGCCCGGGATATTGTGAGGGCGGAGAAGTGACGGTTCGTTTTCAATATATGAAGCTATCTGCCGGCGCCCCCAGGTATGGTTGCCGAGTGTTATGACATCGGCACCCGCCATAAAAAGCGCCTCGGCTTGCTCGGGCAGAATTCCGACCATGTCTGCGTTTT
>JAZSHZ010000192.1:0-7334 GCA_045533555.1 Eubacteriales bacterium | reverse complement strand
TGACCTTCACTTGTGCCTGCAACAACCCAGTTGAAGTTATAGTTGAGGATGTTTTTGGAAACACCGTCATCATTCGGATCATCGGGTTCAGGCTCAGGCTCGGGACCGGGGCCCGGGTCGGGTGTCTGAGTCTCGGGAGTCAGTTCGACACTGACGACGCGAACCATATCATTTGCTTTGACTCCTGCAGTTTTTGCGCCGGTCAACTCAAACATAAGATAGTGGTTTGTGTTTGCATTAAGTGTCTTTGCCGAATAGGAAACGCTTGCACCTTCATTAGTGCAGGAGGTTTTCTTGTTATCGAGACTTCCGATTGCCGAAACAATACCGGAGAAGTCAGATGTTGTAAGATTGTTCTCGGAAAGGTCTTCATCACTGAAAATATATGTGCTGAATTCACCTTCGCGACCTGCATTGGTTTCGGCATAGGTGACGGTAGGAATATAGTCAGCTGTGCCATCGACCGAGAATTTGAATACCATATAGCCGTTGACACCTGCTGTTGCATTGCTGACAACGAGCTGGAGCTGCCCCTTATAGAGGGCTCTTGTGTTCCAAGTGGAGAGCGCAACGCATTCCCACGGATCCGTGTCTACGGTTCCTTTGACTCCTTCCGTTACCACCACGTCGGTGGAGGGGCTTCCTGCCGTTGTGCGGTTGAATACAAGTGTGTGCTTTCTTGCTTCTTTATCGCCGGGTTCGGGGTTCTGACCGGGATTCGGATCAGGTTCGGGCGTGCCTGCAGAGGGTGTGAGAGTGAAGCTTGTGAGATGTACCTGGTCATCAACCTTGCCCACTGCACCGTAAACCTCTACCATAAGATAATGGCTTGCTGTGTCGCTTCCCGTAACGGAAATTGCAGGGAAGGAAGCTGAAGTGTTTTCTTGCATACTGACGGGTGTGGAATTGAGCGGGCTGAATGCTGCCGCAATATCGCCGCCTGATGAGCTTTCTGAAAGTGATTTTTCTGCAAGGTCAGCAGCGGAGAAGAAATAGACATTGAATTTTCCGCGGCGAGTCTCTGCTGCCTGGTCGGGTGCATAGATTACCGACGGTGTGAAGCTTCCGCTTGCGGGAGCTTTGACCTTGAAGAGGATATATGATTGATTTGAAGCGGATTTCTGGTTTCCAACGAGCTTTATAGCAACACCTGTAACCTGAGGTATTGAGTTGAAGCCCGACTGGCTTAAAAATTCCCATTCTCCGCCGGAGACCGATTTAATTCCTGCAGAGACATTTGTGTTTGCGGATGCGCCTATTGAATTGCGCGTGAAGGTATAAACAATTTCGCTTGCGGGTGCTGCCAAAACAGATGCGGGCAGGATTGAAATGAGCAAGCAGAGCGCGAGAAATAACGATAAAGTTCTTTTCATTTTTCACTTCTCCTTTCGGGGTTTTTAATCTGCATAGACGATTTCGAGTCCACCATTTATATTCTTATAGATGATATATCCGCGGGC
Source organism: Eubacteriales bacterium (assembly GCA_045533555.1). GTDB lineage: Bacteria > Bacillota > Clostridia > Oscillospirales > JAAYXM01 > SIG480. The sequence continues at coordinate 5,874 of JAZSHZ010000192.1, read as the reverse complement.
AACGGAGTATTCCGAGGTTGCCGTAAACTGACCGTGGTCGGAGAGCCTCTGCGAAATCATCTTTTCAGAGCAGGAATCAACTGTTATTGCAGAACTGGCTCCGAATATGATTCCGGCTTCGACGATATCGCCGTTTCCTTCGTCATATTCAATCATTCGTGATTTGCCTTTCGGTGTATCGAGCATAACTTTGGGAGAATTGTCGCCCGATGCTGTTGTTACACTTGTGTCATCCCAGACATAGAAGGTGTAGGTTGTTCCGTAGTCAACGGGCTTTCCGTCGCGGAGCCAACATACTGCATCCGATGAGGTAAGAGTTACCGGTTCATCATATTTATATGTTTCGTTGCCGTTGTAGGAAACCGTATATTCGCTGTTTTCGACACTGTGCTTTGCGACTGCACGAGTAAGCGCAGCTGTTATCGAATCGAGTGCAAGCTTTATTCCGTCGCCGACATACCAGTCATCAAACTCATAGCCGACGAGCTTTGTCGGAGTCGGCGCTTCTTCTTCGACATCCTTTGTTGCAATGTATTCGCCGTTTTCGTTGTAGTATTCAACTACCTTTTCATCTTCGGCGGGATTTTCGGTATATACTGCAGTGAGCATAGTGTTGGTCATTGCAGTGAAGGAATATTCGGGATCAGCCGAAACCCATGTTCCGTTGTCTGCGCTTCCGCGAACCCATGCGCGGAAGGTGTAGCCTTCTTTTTCTTCTGCGCTCAGATTGATCTTGTTTCCGCGCGCAGTGGTTTTTATCTGAAGCTTATCGGAAAGATTTGATGCAACGCAGTATGTGATATTATCCGACGGTGCATCCGCAACAGGCGTGAGGGCGAAATATTCGATATGCGCCATCGGCTTATTCCACTTATTTACGGAACTGTCGACCGATGTTCCGTCAACAACAAAGGTGAGATAATTGGTTCCTTTATTAAGAGTTACATTCTCGAAAGTGCAGATGTTCCAATCGGATTCACCTGTGTTGAGGTTGATGTATTTGTCATCGAGGGGAGTAAGGTCTGCGTATGCATCCCTGTAGCCGATATCTCGGATTGCGGAAGCTGCAACGGGCTCATCGTGAATATAAACCTTGAGATGTCCGCCTCTGGCGATCTTCTGATATTTAAAAGACGGGGAGTATGTTCCCGACTCGGGAACGGTGATGGCAAGCTGAATTCCTGCAGGCGAAGGTTGACCGTCATCGCCTTCGGCAGCCGTGAATTTAGCATATGTCTTATAGATAGCTCTTGTGCTGAAGTTTGTGTGGAGAACCGTCCAGTTTGCTCCGCCCTGAGCCGTTCCTTCTTCATCTGTATAACTGAGTGTGATGCTTCCTGCATCGTTTTCGCTCTGACCGAGTGAATCATAGTCAAACTCGTATGAAACAATATCGGTATCCTCGGGCTCGGGTGCAGGCTCGGTTTTTACCTCTTTGAATGTCACACTGTTGACATAGAGCATTGCTTTTCCTGCCTTAAGATCTTCTGCGGTGGGATTTGCCTTATTGAGGACAATTGCAAGATAGTTCTTTCCTTCTTTAAGGTTGACCGTGTTCATGTATTCATATGTTGTGTAAGTTTCCGAAGCGCTTGTTGCGGTATCAATGCGCGTATCGTCAACACGGGAGTAATTTGATGTGATATTAGCGAAAAGGTTTGCATCCGTTCCCGTTGCATTATTCGCACCGCTGAGCTTTGAAACATCCTGCATGACATAAAGCTCAAGATAGCCGCCTCTGTTATCTCGCTTGAATTCGACTGACGGCAGATATGCTCCGGCCTTATCAACTTCAATCTCGAGAAGCAAAGCGCCTGCACTTCCGCTTTTCGCCGTGAAGCGGTAACTGAGTTCGTCGAAATATGTTGTTGTAACACTATTCGCTACAGACCATCTCAAAACTGAGAACGGACTTGTATCAGCACCTGAAACAGTGCCAAAACCTGCTGTCTCGGTTGTGAAATCATAACGTGAGTCTTTGCCAAAAACACTTTGATTGAAATTATATGTAAGGGTATTAAGTCCCGTTTCCGTGTCAACTACTGCGAATGCGGAAGGAACAAGGCTTATGAGCAATGTCGCCGCGAGAATGATTGATAATAATCTCTTCATATAAAAATACCTCACTTTTTATTTAACTCTGTTATAAGCGCTTTCGTATGCGCTGAGAAGCTTGTCTACGCCCATACCGTTGAGTGCTGTGACGAAATTATCAAACTCGGAAATCGGAGTCTGACCGAGGATGAATTTTGTGTGCATTTCGGTTGCATAAGTGCTGCAAGCGGTACTCGTCTCTTCGATGATTTTCGATTCTTCTTCATTGAATGCAAGGTTTGTTGCCGGGCTGAAGCGCGGGTCGGCATAATCCGTTATGAATTCAATGACGGAAGCTGTTTCCTCGTCAAGCTGTGAAACAGTTGATTCGGGGTCGATTCTGGTAAATGTGCCGAATGTTGCAAAGCCGTGGAGGAGGGTTACATCCGTTCCTGCATCATCGGAGAGAAATCTTTTCTTACCGTCGACAATTTCATATGTTTCGCCTTCCTTACCCCAGGAGACGAGCTCCATTGCCTCATCCGAATATAACCAGTCGACGAATTTTGCGGCATTTGCAACCTCGGCATCCTTGCCTGTGTTGCAGATTCCGTAGCCCATCGTTTCGTAGTTATATCTTCCGACTCGAGCCACACCTGTCTCTTCGTTTGCGACGGGCGGCAGCATTGCGGTGAGGTTGAAGTCAGGTGTTGTTGTGCGGGCGAGAGAATTGAAGAAATTGATTCGTGTCTGATATTCGGGGAAGATGAAACCGCGGTTTGTCGAAATAAGCTCCTGCCAGGTAGCCGTGTTCATTGTCATAAAATCCGAGGGCATAAGCTTTTCTGCGACCATCTTCTTATAGAAGTTGATGATGTCGATGGTGATCTCCTCGCGAACTCCGTATTCCCATTTTTCGTTAACGAAATCATAGTAGACAAGGGGTGACCAGTATTCTTTCCAAGAAGAACCGGTAACACCGAGATTTGTGAGTCCGGAGCGCATTGCGAAAGGGAAAGAATCGGGATATGCCGCCTTGAGGGTTTTGCAAGCAAGATAAAGCTCATCGAATGTCTTCGGAGCTTCAATGCCGTGCTTGTCGAAAATATCCTTGCGGTAGAGCCAGCAGCGGACACCGCGGGTTGCCTCGCGGCCTGTTGCCGGAGTGTAATAAATCTTTCCGTCATATGCTTTTCTGATATTGACTATGTTTTCAAGATCTTCATCGGAAAGTGTCTTGAGCCATGCGTTATAGTTCGGCATATATTCGGACATATCCTCAAGTGCGACGAATGCTCCCTGAATTGCATATTTGTCCGTTTGCTGCTTTGAATCAAATGCAGTCAGATCGGGAAGTGTGTCGGGAGCGGCAAACATAAGCGGATATTTCGTCGAATAGTTGGAGCTCGGGACGGCGTTTATGTTGAGCGTCGCTCCGCAACCTTCTTCGATATATTCCCAGACCTTCCAGTTTTCGTTGTAGGGCCAGCTTGCATTTGAAAGGATCGTAATATCAATCACGTCCTCCTTTGTAAGCGGCTCTGCGAGAGCCTTGTTGCTGCCTCCACCGTTCTTTGCACACGCGCAAAGCGAAAGCATGAGAACCATTGCCATTAAAAATGCTATTCCTCTTTTCATGATTTTTCCTCCTATTTAAATATATATTAAATAAAAAAACTACAGTTCAATCGACATTCCGTCTTCGCAGATAACTCCGCGCTCTCCGAAATAGTCATTTACTTTTGCAACAGATGCCTCGTGGTTGTTGAGAATTTCTCTGCCGTTATGGGAAAAGCATATTTTCCCTATCTTTTTATCCTTAAGGTAATCATATACTCCGTCAATGCCGTGGTGACCCGTTTCGATTATGATAAGGTCACATCCGTCACCGATAGCTCCATCAAGCTCGGGAAGATTCCTGAAGTCGCCCGAGTATACAATGCTTTTTCCTTCGCATTCTATGCGAAACGTGAAGGAATGCCATATTTTTTTGTGATTGAATTTTGCGCGGCGACCGTCCTCCGGTCTTCCGTGAAGATGGTAGTTGTGGAAGGCAATCACGCGCACATTCCCGTCATCAAAAAGCTCTCCGTCAGAAACACTGTATTGATTTATGTCATAGTCATGAGTATATCCGCCCTCTGTGTTGCGAAGAATCATATATATGCCGTCGGCAACCTCTTCGTTCGGGATATACATATCAATATCATTCGGGACAACTTTTCTGACAGAAGCAATCTTTCGGATATACCACAGAAGATTCGGAAGTCCTCCGATATGATCCATATGTGTATGGGAGATAATGATTTTGCTGATTTTTGTAAGATCAAGGCCTGAAAGGTGACCTGTGCGTGCACAACCGTCACCGGCATCTATCCAATATAAATTGCCATTTACTTCAAGAGCAACGCATGCGTGCTTGCGATCGGGAAACGGTTCTGTGCCTGCACACGTGCCGAGAAAATGAATTTTCATTGTATTCCTCCCCAAAATATATAAATATCCACATACAGTATATCATACGAAATTGCTTATTTTTTTATAATCGTACGTTTGTGTGTGGACATTCTGCTCTTATAATGTTATAATTGAATGGGAGGTGAGGAGATGAGCGAAAGCGCAAGAATAGGTCCCTTCTGTATGTGGCAGAAATTCAAGTTGTTGAAATATCCGATCGAATCTCATAAGAGCACGAAGTTCAGACACGAAAAGGAAAGCCATTCGCATGATTATACGCAGATTTTCTATTGCATCGGCGGTGAGCTTATCCATACCGTTGACGGTGTTGACTATCATTGCCGCGAAGGGTCGATGATTATCGTTCCTCCGGGAAAGACACACGGCTACCGAACTGTCGGGAACATCGTCGCGACACATATTCAGACGAATATTGTCTCTGATTTTTTTGAGGATTTGTCTTGCCGCGAGGAAATTATGGCGATTGCAGTTCTTTTTCTTTATGAATTCCGCAATGAGTTGAAATTTGACGGAAGAGTCAAATATGATTTCGAGGGAGAAGAGAAGGTTATTGCCGATAATGTTTTTTATGGCATTTCAAACTTTGAATGGAAGAATCATGTTATGACTGCAAGTCGAGCAAGAATTCTTTTTCGGAGTCTCTTTTCTCTTTCTCCTTTTGAAATGTCCGATAAGTCGATTTCAGCGGTCTCCGCATTCATCAAGTCAAAATATATTCCGATTCTGAAAACCGCCTATTATATGAACGTGAATTTTTCAAGAAAGATAACGGTTGATGAGCTGACAAAGCAGAGCAATATCTGCAGAACGGACTATTTCAGATATTTCAAGCGCCTTTTCGGAATGACTTACAGCCGATATCTTTCTGCAATCCGGGTTTCACATGCAATGGTTCTGTGCAAATTCTCAAGATACTCTTTTGACTATATAGCAAATGTCTGTGGCTTTTCCGATCACGCGCATATGGACGTTCAATTTAAAAAGTACTATATGAGGATACTTCCGAGTGCGCTTCGGAGATGGCGGAACATAAACGTTGCGGAATATCCATGGATGATACTTTCACGAACGGAAACCGAACAACTGCCTGAGTTTTTTTATACTTACGAAGAATGAAAAATCCGCCCGGGAATTTTCCGGGCGGATTTTTTCTGCATATTTTTTAATATGTAGCTTGAGTTATTTCACGAAATCGAGAATTCGCTGAATGAGAACTGCGACTTCTGCGCGTGTTGTGTATGCCGTCGGGTCGATGAGACCGTTTTTGCCGCTTATCAGCTTTGCGCCTACAAGTGCGGAAACTGCATCCTTTGCATAGTCCGCGACCTGGTCAAAGTCGGGAGCTTGCGGGACGTCGAGGAC
>JAZSHZ010000314.1:0-3560 GCA_045533555.1 Eubacteriales bacterium | reverse complement strand
GTTTTCACGGTGACGGTACAACTTTCTATTCAATGGAAATAACCAACAATGATACTATCGAAGAAATTAAATCGGAATGGAAAGAACTTCCTTTGACAGATAATCTGACCGCACTTGTATATGGACTTAAAGATGAAACATCTTCTATCGGCCCATATATTTCCGAAGACGGCGAAACTCTGTTCCCGAAAGTTGAAAATGGCTATTACTATTTCTACGATAGACATAGCGAAAGCAAAGATCATTTTGATGATACAAATGTTCTTGCCCGACCTTCCTTTAATTTTATTATAGCTATATTTGATTCAGGCACTAACAGATTGTATTACAGCAAATTCGACACATAAGGAGCTGATAGTATGAAAAAGAAATGAGCAATAAAAACTGTTTCCCTCTGTCTTGCTTGTCCGCTTCTTATATCCGCAATCAGCATTTGTGCAATTCCGAAATTGAGAGTAAATATAATCGTACATACTTATCACGAACTGATTGAAGAAAGTTTGTCTGCCGGTAATGGAGTTCCGGCTGATGATGCAGTATTCTTCGGATATGGCAAGCAGACGGAGATGGCCTCGGTGCTACATTGAAAATCATAAATCATTGGTGCTATTTTCAGGCACCGCTTTAATATAAGGGTGGTGAGTGTTATGCCTGCGCAAAAGTCAATATTGCATTGTGATCTCAATGCGTTTTATGCCTCCGTCGAGGAGGTCAGAAATCCTGAGCTTCGGAAATTCCCCATTGCTGTCTGCGGCAACCCGGAAAACCGCCACGGCATAATACTTGCCAAGAACGAAAAAGCAAAAGCCTTCGGAGTGAAGACCGCAGAGACGATATGGCAGGCGCAGAAGAAATGCCCGGACCTCGTCCTTGTCCGCCCGCATCACACGGAATATTCCAAATATTCAAGAATCGTCAACGATATATACCTTCGCTACACTGATCTCGTCGAGCCTTTCGGCATAGACGAATCATGGCTCGACGTTACGGGGACGACGCATCTCTTTGGCTCGCCCGAGCATATCGCCAATGAGCTCCGCGCCGTCATCAAAGAAGAAACGGGGCTCACGATTTCCGTCGGCGTTTCGTTCACAAAAGCTTTCGCAAAGCTCGGAAGTGACTATAAAAAGCCCGATGCAACGACGGTCATAACACCCGAAAACTTCAGGGAAATCGTCTGGCCGCTTCCCGTTTCCGATCTTCTCTTCGTCGGCAAGAGTGCCAAGAAGGTGTTCGAGCGGCTTGGGATAAACACGATCGGTGAGCTTGCCGAAAGCTCGAGAGCAACGGTTTCTTCACTCCTCGGAAAAACGGGAGAGCTCATACACGATTATGCAAACGGAAAAAGCGATTCCCCCGTCCAATCCGCATTCGCCGAAAGCGACCCGAAATCAATAGGACGAGGCATCACCTTTCCACACGATCTGACGGAAATCTCTGAAATCAAAACCGGAATCGCAATACTCGCTGATGACGTTGCCGCAAGGCTCCGCAAGCACGGTCTTCGCGCTTTCTCCGTCTCACTCACCGTCCGCGATCCTAATTTCAAGACGACCTCAAGACAGAAAACGCTCACAACCCCGACACACCTTGAACACGATATCTCAAAGACCTGCCTTGAGCTATACAATACATATTACGCAAAAAACGCGGTACCCGTCCGCATGCTTACCGTCACCGCGGGATCACTCGTTCCCGACAGCATTTCAGGTCACGAGCAGATATCTCTCTTCGGCGAAGCGACCGACGGCACAAAACACGAAAACATTGAGCTTGCCGTTGACAAAATCCGAAAAAAATTCGGTCGGGATGCGATGAAAAAGGGCTCCTTCCTCAACCCTGATTTTTCACTTCACGGCAAAGAAGAATAATATGCAAATCACAGAAAAATGCTTGACAAATCAATGCATTTGGGTGTATTATTATCTTTAAATAAATATACAAAGGAGCGTTGCAGATTATGGATATCAGCAAAAAAATTTACGGCGAAGGCCTGACATTTGACGATGTGCTTCTGATTCCCGCAAAGAGCGAGATTCTCCCTGCAGACATTGACGTTTCAACACGTCTTACAAAAAAGATTTCACTTAATATCCCCGTTATGAGTGCGGCTATGGATACGGTTACCGAATCCCGCATGGCGATTGCCATCGCAAGAGAAGGCGGTATCGGCGTTATACATAAGAACATGACTATCGACGAGCAGGCAAACGAAGTCGATATGGTCAAGCGCTCCGAAAACGGTGTTATCACAAATCCGTTCTTCTTGAGCCCGGCTCACACGCTCGGCGATGCAGATGACCTTATGGCAAAATATCGCATTTCCGGTGTTCCGATTTGCGATGAAGGCAAGCTCGTCGGCATTATCACAAACCGTGATATGAAATTCGAGACGGACTACGGCCGCCCGATTTTTGAGGTTATGACAAAGGAAAATCTCGTCACTGCGCCCGTCGGAACGACGCTTGAAGACGCGACGGAAATCCTTCGCAAGAACAAGATCGAAAAGCTTCCGATCGTTGATAATAATATGGCTCTCCGCGGTCTTATCACCATCAAGGATATCGAAAAGGCACAGAGATACCCGAACTCCGCGCGCGATGCAAAGGGCAGACTTCTCGTTGCAGGCGCTATCGGCAACACCCCCGACGTTCTCGACCGTGCAAAGGCGCTCGCTGAAGCAGGAGTTGATGTTCTCGTCCTCGACAGTGCTCACGGTCACCACATCGGTGTCAGAAATGCAATCGCAAAGGTCAAGAATGCATTCCCCGATATCGAGCTTATCGCAGGCAACATCGCAACTCCTGAAGCCGCAGAAGACCTCATTGCGGCAGGCGCAGATGCGCTCAAGGTCGGTATGGGTCCCGGATCTATCTGCACGACGCGCGTTGTCGCAGGTATAGGTGTCCCGCAGATCACTGCTGTTATGACAGTTGCAGAGGTTGCTGACAAATATGATGTTCCCGTTATCGCAGACGGCGGCATCAAATATTCCGGTGATATTCCGAAGGCTATCTGCGCAGGTGCTTCCGTTATCATGCTCGGTTCGCTCCTTGCAGGATGCGACGAAGCTCCCGGCGAATTTGAAATGTATCAGGGCAGACGCTTCAAGGTATACCGCGGAATGGGCTCTCTCGGAGCTATGAACAAAGGCGGTCGCGATCGCTACTTTCAGCAGAACAACCGCAAGCTTGTTCCCGAAGGTGTCGAAGGCCGCGTTCCTTATAAGGGCCCGGCAGGCGACACGATCTATCAGCTCATCGGCGGTCTCCGCTCCGGCATGGGTTATTGCGGTGCTCCGAGCATCGAGGCTCTCCGCCAGAATGGTCGCTTCATCAAGATCACGGGTGCAGGTCTCAAAGAAAGCCATCCGCATGATATCTACATCACGAAGGAAGCACCGAACTATTCACTTAATCCGTAAAATACTTTGGGGCTGTAGCAAAACAGCCCAGACCGCATAAAGTGTAAAAGTGATATTCTTTTGCAGATAACATCGAAAAAGTATATGGTATGAAGTTTGAAAGTAAATTGAAAATTCGGCAGAAGCCGAATTTGAG
>JAZSHZ010000125.1:0-17381 GCA_045533555.1 Eubacteriales bacterium | reverse complement strand
CCTTGTCGGGATGCCCTTCGGTGACAGATTCTGATGTAAATTTGTAAATTGCCATAATCTATTCTCCAAACTATATAAATTTTCTTTTTATATAATAACAAATTTTGCTTCAAATTGCAATGTTTTTTGATTTTTTTATCGGATTATTTTGCTTATTTCTATTTACTTTTTATATAAATTAAAATATAATATTATTAATTACGAAGGGAGAGAGTTATTATGCGTTTCGGAACTGCCAAGGATATTATAACGCCTATTGCGAAAATGAAGCTTGCTTGTCCCGGTGGGGATTTCAATGACCTTTTTGAATCTATTCACGATGATGTTTATGTTCGTTGTCTTGCAATGGATGACGGTGAGAATAAAACCCTTTTTCTTTCCTACGATCTTCTTTTCCATGACAGAAGTCTTAATGTCGCGCTTGAAGAGTATGCAAAAGAGAAATACGGAATTGAGCCTTCGGCGGTAATAATCTCATATACCCATGCCCATACGTCTCCCGCATCACCCGGATATAACCCGGGTGCGCACGATGATGACTATGAAGCATTTTTGCTTGAGCGTTCGAAAAATTGTATAGACAGAGCTCTCTGCGCTATGTTTGAAGGAACGCTTGAGTATGGCTCATTCGATGCTGACTATAATGTCAGCCGTCGCGGTGTTGTAGATGGAGTATTCAGAAATGCTCCGAATTTCAACTATGAGCACGACACAAAGATGAGCGTTCTTTGTGTGCGGGATATGGAGGGAAAGGTCCGTTCGGTTTTGATGAACTATGCGTGCCACCCTGTTTTTTACCCTGCAAAGAAGACAATCTGCGGTGAATTTCCTGCACGTCTGTGTCAGTATTTGGATTTGAGATATTACGGATGTATGTCATTGTTCTTCCAGTCTGCGGGTGCCGATGTCAGACCACGCCCGACAATTGCGAAGAATGTCGATAAAAACGCTTGGGCGTGGAACAGCAATCTCGGCTTCAAGGGTGTCGATGATTTTGCAAAATGCATCAGTGACGGCGTCTCGAGCTTTATCGAATGCGGCGTATTTAAAAACATAGAGCTTTCGATTAAATCGGAGGATTTTGATATTGAGCTTGAGATGGAGCCGGCATCGATTGAAACCTTCAAGGAAAAATATGAGATGCATAAAAATGACTTGCCTAATCCAAACAGAAATAATGCTGAATTTATTTTAAACGGCGGATATGAAACTCTTCCGCATTCAATGCCGCTTCACTGTCAGGCTTTGAGGCTTTCGGATGAACTTTATATTGCGACGACCGGCGGTGAGCCGTGCTATGGTGTTGAAAAAGCGGTTTTGAAGGCGTTTGACGGCAAGACCGTTATGTTTATCGGATATACGGATGCCTGTGCTTATATCGTTGATGATGTTGTTCTTGACGAAGGTGGATATGAGCCGACATGTCATATGGAATACAGGCTTATCGGGCCGTTTAAGCATGGCCTCAATAAACTATATACGGAAAGCTTCAAAACGGCTTACGATAAAATATCAAAATAACAGGGGAAGTGAATCGATATGAAGATTAAAGATGGATTTGTTCTTCGTCGCGTGCTTGATGAAGCGATTGTTATAGCAAGCGGAGAGGTGAGCAAGGACTTTCACGGAATGGTGAAGCTGAATGATTCGGCTGCAGATATCTGGGAATGGGTTGCTGAAGGTTTGAATGAAGCGGAGATTGCTTCAAAACTTGCTGAAAAATATGAGCTTGATATCGAAAAAGCTGCGTCGGATGTAAAAAGTATGATTTCACAGATGGCAGATGCGGGGCTTATTGAGCAATAATGGACAGAAAGACGATTGAACAGGTTATTGCCTCGGAAGGAAAATATGTCTGCACAACATCGGGTGTAAGCATGAAGCCTCTTTTTGCAGACAGACGTGATACCGTTATAATTCTGCCTGCAAACGGGCGGCTGGAAAAATATGATGTTCCGCTGTATCGCAGAGGAGATGAATATGTTCTCCATAGAATAATCAAGGTTCTGCCCGAATCATATGTTATCTGCGGAGATAATTGCGAGAATTATGAATATGGAATAAGCGACGGCGACATAATCGGGCGCTTGCATGCTTTTTACCGCAAGGATAAATATTATACGGTTGATAATTTCTTTTATAAGCTCTATTCGATCTCTATAGTAAAAACATTTGCGATACGAATGTTCTTCAAAAAGCTCAAAAGATTCCTTGCAAGAATTTACAGAAGAAAATTAAAATAGAACAAGCCGCACACATTTAGTGTGCGGCTTGTTCTATTTTTTAAAAAGGTTCCATATATTCTTATCGAGAGGAGCTGTGAAAATGAACGATATTATAAAAAAATTTGGACAGGCGGTTCAATATCTTCCACCGAGGTTTCGTGAGGATGCAATGGTGCTGGATGATAATACGAAAATTTCGGTGACGGAATTCAGGTTAAGGTCAGGAAGAAAGTTGAGGATAAACAATGGCGTGAAAGAAACAGAAATTTCCGAATCGGTCGTGAGACACGAAGAGATAAGAACGGTTCTGGAACTAGCAACCAAAAGCTCTGTACATACATCCTATGCGAGTCTATGTGAAGGCTATATAACAGTTGCGGGAGGTCATAGAATTTCTGTCTGCGGGACAGCGATACGTGACGGAGATTCAATAAAGGGCTTTCGTGATCTATCATCTGTTTCAATAAGAATTGCAAAAGAAATCAAAGATGCATCAGAAGAAATAATCAATCATATATTTTGCGAAGAAGTGTTTTGTAATACATTGATTGTTTCGCCGCCGGGACATGGAAAAACGACGACGTTGCGCGATCTTATAAGGCGAATTTCCGATCGGGGGATAAGGATATCTCTTGTTGATGAAAAAGGAGAAGTTGCAGCTAAGCATAAAGGATGTGCTCAATTCGATATAGGCGAATGCACGGATGTAATTGATGGCGTTGATAAAGCGAACGGCGCTGTTATGATGCTACGCGCGATGACACCGGATATAATAGCCCTTGATGAAATAACGGCACAAAAGGATATTGATGCCGTGTGTTCAGTTTTCAATTGCGGTGTAGGCATTCTGGCAACGGCACACGGATACACGGCAGAAGATATTTTTTTAAGACCCGGATATAAAAAATTGAAAGAGCTTGGTGTGTTCAAAAAAATTGTATTTTTAAACAGGGAGAAAGGAAACTACAGTTACACTGTTTCCAATGTAACGATATGATTAAGACAATAGGCGCATTTTTGATCTTGTGCGGATGTGCGTTTGCGGGAATATATCTCTCTTCGACGCTTACCGTCAGAGCGAGAGTGTTGAATTCTTTCCTGCAATCACTGGATATTATGAAGGCTGAAATTTGCGGGAAATTGACACCGCTTGAAGATGTTATGGAATATCTTTCCAAAGTGTCTCAGACTCCGTTGTGTATGTTCTATGAGAAGTGCTTTGACGAGATGAAAAAACGAAAAGATATTCCTTTTCGAATTATCTGGAAAAGAGAACTTCAGCGAAGTGATGCGCTTCGACTGAAAAAATATGAATCCGAAAAAATAGCCGAGCTGGGAAATGTTCTCGGAAGATATGGTGCAGATGAGCAGGGAGTCGCAATAAGCCACATGAGCAGATGTGTTGAATCTATGATCCTTTCTGCAGAGAAGGAACTCAGTCAATTCGGGAAACTCTACTTGAAACTTGGTGTAATTTGCGGAATATCATTAGTTATAGTTTTTATCTGAAAGAGGAATATGTTTTATGCAGGTTGATTTGATTTTTAAAGTTGCTGCAATCGGGATTCTTGTTTCTGTTCTTAACCAGCTTTTGGTCAGATCGGGAAGAGAGGATCAGGCGATGTTGACAACTCTTGCAGGCTTGATTGTTGTGTTGATGATCATAGTCCGCGAAATAAGCAATCTTTTTGATTTCGTCAAATCGACCTTCGGCTTTTAGGAGAAAATATGGAAGTTCTTTTGAAGTTGTGTTCAATTTCTTTTGTTGGTGTAACGGTTGTCAGTTTATTAAAAAAGAATCTGCCTGAAATGTCTGTTGCGGCATCGGTGACTGTCTTGATTGTCGTTTCGGCACTTTCATATGGTGTCATGCAATATTTTTTTGAATATATAAAAGATATTGCATCGGAAGTCCATATATCGGATGTGTTTCTTTTGCCACTGATTAAAACAACGGGAATAAGTATAATCAGCAAAATTGCATGTGATATGTGTCGTGAGGGCGGATTGCTTTCCGTTGCTTCGTATATAGAAGTCATATCCGGTGCGATTGCGCTTTCTTTTTCATTTCCATTGATAGGGCATCTGCTGAACCAACTTCTCGGGTGAACATTATGAAAAAAACAATACTGATAATTATGATAATACATCTTTTGATTTCGGGTATTTTCTGCAATGCAAGCAATATAGATGTTTATGAAGAGCAATATCGGATATTTGAAGTTGATGATCTTATTTCCCGTGTTCCTGATTCAGCAAAAGATATAGAATTTGGAGAAACACTCGATTTTGATTCGGGAGTATCAAAGATATTTGATAAAATAAGGCATAATTTCAGAGAAATATTCAGTGGAGGGCTGCGCACTGTTCTGACGATAATCGCGGTTTCTGTTATATGCGGAAGTGTTACCGGGTTGTTTTCAGCTGCAGAGGGAAAATCGGTAAAAACTGTGTCGTCGTTTGTCGGAGCGCTTGCTGTGCTTGCTGTAGCTTCGGATGATATTACCGGTATTATCGGAATGGGTAGTGCGTTCATAAATGAAATCAGCGTTTTTTCGAGAACACTTCTGCCAACGGTTGCGGCAACAGAAGCGGCGTGTGGAATGATGGGAAGCGCAGTTGTGCGTGCAAATATTGCACTGATGTTTTCGGATATTCTGATGTCTTTAATTAAAAATGTCTTTCTGCCGCTGACATATATTGGCATTTTTGCGGCAGTCGCTGATGCTACGGCAGAAAACAATGCACTTAAAAAGATATATGATATTTCATCATTTGTTGTCGCGTTTCTTCTGAAAGCGTTTCTTGGAATATATATTTCCTATATCAGTGTCGCAGGAATAGTCAGCTCTGGTGCCGACCAATCAGGGGTAAAAGCCATAAAACTTGCGGTTGGCGGTGTTATTCCGGTTGTTGGACCCGTGATTGCCGAATCGGCAGAGACTGTGCTTTCAGGAGTTGTGATAATGAAAAATCTTGTTGGAGTATTTGGTCTTCTTGTTATTTTGTCTGCTTTTGTAACTCCATTCTTAACGTTGATATTGAACTACTTTTTGTTTAAATTCGCGTCTGTTTGTGCGTCTCCCGTTATTGGTGGGAATATTGCATTGCTGACGGAAAGGATTGCAAAAAGTTTTGGATTGATTCTTGGTATGTGTGCGGCGTCTGCGACCGTGGTTTTCGTTGCGATTATTTCTGCTATGAGGAGTGTGGCGTTTTTATGATTGGGGCTGTAAGAAACTGGGTGAGTATGATTGCGGGGATAAGCATAGTTTTGGCACTGCTTGATGCAATAACTCCCAATAATTCCGCAGGCAGGTTTGCCGGCTTATGCGGAAGTCTGATCCTGATGTTTGCGCTTGTTTTTCCGCTCAAAGGTTTTGTTTTTTCAGAGGATGAATTTGCATTGCGAAAGTATGATTCTGAAATTGAAGAATATGCGGAGCATGCAGTTGAAGAAAACAATAATCTCAAAAAATCAATCATAGAAAGCAAGATGCCGGAATAATATTAAGGGAGATATGATATGGAAGCGAAAAATGCCATTGTTTTTTTCAAAAAAAATAAATATATTCTGATTGTGGTATTTGTTGGAGTTTTGTTGATGAATTTGCCGATTGCGACAAAAGACAGTGCTTCATATTCTAAAAAAAATGAAAATGAATTTGATATCGATCTGTTCGAGTCACGAATAGAAAAAACGTTATATGAATGTGAGGGGGTAGGTAGGATAAAAGTTGTCTTGTCTGTGGAGTCAGGGACTGAAAGTGTTTATGCCAAGGATGCAAAGAAGAGCCAACGGGAACAACAGGAAGGAGTGATTGTCGAGTCAGACAGTGATACGAAGCCGAGCATTATGTCGGAAGGGTCCGGAAAAGAAAGTCCTATAAAAATCAAAGAAATGTATCCGAAATTCAGAGGCGCGCTCATTGTATGTGACGGCGCGGATGACGTCGCTGTAAGAAGGATTGTTTTAGAATCCATTGCAGCGCTTACGGGATTGAAGTCGGATAGTATAAGCGTTATCAAAATGAAAGTATCGGGAGGTAAGTGATGAAAAAAAGAAATCTTGTTGCGGTAATTATAGTTTTGTTTATTTGTGTTGCCGTATATTTTAACCTTAACAGCGGCGAAATTGTAAGTGATGCGGATAGAATGATTGGTGATTTTGAAGAAACCGATGTAAAAATCAATGATAAAAAAGAAAACGACTCACAAGACAAGAAAAATGATGATCTTGATGAGAATAACAACGATTATTTTGAAAATGCGCGTCTTGAAAAGCAGAAGGCGCGAGATACAGCAATATCGACTTTGGAAAAGTCTGCAAACGAAGAAAGCCTTTCTCAGGAGACTCGCGACAGTGCGGCAAAAAGTATTGAAACTATATCGACGAATGCTGTCAGTGAAACAAGAATTGAAACTCTTGTGAAAGCAAAGGGCTTTGAGGAGTGCGTTACACTTATTAACGAAAACGGTGTCAGCGTTATTGTCAAAAGCCCCGAAGGCAAAATGAGGCCTGAGGACACAACGAAAATAAAGGATATTGTTTGCTCCGAAACAGAATTTTTGCCAAGTCAGATAAAAATTATTGAAATTAATTGAATTTCGGGTTATAATATAACAAATGATAAAAATACATAAAGGAGTGTTTTGATATGGCAGAAAATAAAGAGTATGTTGCAAAATCCGATAATGACGGTAGCGTGACGATATCTGAAGAAGTTGTTGCATCAATTGCCGGTATTGCGGCGATGGAGATTGACGGAATCGCGGCTCTCGGTGTCGCCAATGTTACGGATTTTCTTTCAAAGAAGTCACCGACAAAGGGCGTTAAAATTACCTTTGGTGAAACTTCTGGTGCAGTCAATATGACGGTCACTGTTATGAAAGGGGCTGTTATTCCGTCGGTCGCGGCATCTGTTCAGTCCAACGTCATAACTTCGATTGAATCAATGACCGGAATCAAGGTCGAATATGTCAATGTTAAAGTAGCGGGTGTTATGTTTGAAAAAGAAAAGAAAAAGCCTGCAGAGAAAACTGAAGAATAATATAAGAACAGATATGCGAATGTAACCGCATATCTGTTCTTTTTTCTGTTTTGGGTTATTGTTTGAATTCAGTAAGCTTTGCAAAAGCGTTCATAAGATCTGCACTTATTTTTATAATGTTTTCGCTTGGACGTTTGTATTCGGCATATAGTCCGTGAGCGTGCCGTTCGATGACGGTTTCATATCGTTTTTTTGCGACGTGAACTGCTTCTGACCATGGAAAATAAAGTTCTCGACCTGCAGCGTTACCAATATTGTGAATTTTATCTTCGCAGCTGTATATAGAAGAAAGGCACTCACATAAGGATGCAGGATTTTCATCTATGTGAAAACTGTTTTGATTATCTGCTGTTCCTTCTGCGGCGGCGCTTCCGCGAATTAAAACCGACGGGAGATTGCAGGCGGCGGCTTCTCTTACAACAAGTCCGTTTGTATCGAAAGTGGATGGAAATAGAAATAAGTTCGCTCTGCAATACCATGCTCTCAGGTCATCCCGGTTCTTCAGGAGTCCGGTGAAAATGGTTTTTTTGCCAAGACCGCTTTCGTTGACATAACGCTCGATTTCCGCTCGGTCAGATCCATCACCGATGAAAACCATCCTGAAATCTTTGCCTTGCTTTGAAAGTGCCGAAAGTGCATCAATAATTATTTTTATTCCTTTATACCACATAAGCCGACCGACAAAAAGATACACGGGAATGTCTTCCGGAAGATCAAAATTTCCTGTTGCTTTAATTATAGTTTCATCGTTGACTCTTCCAAAAGGGATATCGACTCCGTTTGGCATAACTATATAGTTTTTTAAATAGCCCAGCTTGCGTAGATTTTCTCCGGCACCGTGGCTTACCGTCCATACTTCATCGCAGGCGTTTATATTGTGTATCAAAGCTGTGATACAAGCTTTTTGGAGTTTTTTGTTTTTAATGACATTCTCAATATCAATATCAAATTTGGTGTGGTAAGTGAGAATTATAGGCGCACTGTTTATCTGTCGCAGTTGTCTTGCCATAAATGTGGAAATTATCGGGCAATGGGTATGATAAACCGAAACCGGTGTTTCGGAAATAATTTTCGCTGTTTCCGGAGAGAACGGAACTCCTGCGACATAACCGCCTGTTTTCTTCAGGTTGATGCCCGGATATCGTATTACTGGGAAAGAAAAAGAAGAATCGTCGGCAGAAGCGTGAGCGGGAGTAACAACAAAAGGCAGATCACCGAAGTCTTGCAGGTTTTTTGCATAATTGATTACGGCGTTTGAGACACCGTCCACAATAGGTGGAAATGAATCATTGAGTAAGCAAACATTGAGATTGTTCATGGTGTTCATCCTCGGTATAATTAATTGAATGTAATTATATTATATTACGATTTTTTGAGAAATACAATCCGGGGTTAAATTCTATTTTTGAATTTTATTTAAACAATTCTGAATTATATGGACATTGCGTCTGTTTGGGTTTATAATAAATAAAAAATACAATCAGAGGTGCGATATGGCAAAAAAACAGTTTAAAACAGAATCTAAAAAGCTTCTTGATATGATGGTCAATTCCATATATACTCATAAAGAAATATTCTTGCGTGAGCTTATATCAAATGCAAGCGATGCTATCGATAAGTTATATTTCCGCTCTTTGACGGATGATTCTGTCATCCTTAAGCAAGCGGACTACGAAATCAGAATCCGTGCCGATAAGGGGAGCGGTTGCCTTGTAATTTCTGATAATGGATGCGGAATGAGCAAGGATGATCTTGAGAACAATCTCGGAACTATCGCAAAAAGCGGTTCTTTCGATTTTAAAAATGATCCTGATAATAAAAACGGGGAGAAGATCGATATAATCGGTCAGTTTGGAGTAGGTTTCTATTCGGCGTTTATGGTTGCGGATAATATAACGGTTGACAGTTGTGAGTA
The DNA here is from genome assembly GCA_045533555.1 of Eubacteriales bacterium. Lineage (GTDB taxonomy): Bacteria > Bacillota > Clostridia > Oscillospirales > JAAYXM01 > SIG480. The sequence continues at coordinate 8,190 of JAZSHZ010000125.1, read as the reverse complement.
TGGTGCTGATATTGCCTACAGATGGGAATCCTCGGGGGCTGACGGATACACGATAAGAGAGACGGAAATGAATTCCTCCGGTACAGTCATAACACTTAAACTTAAAGCAGACACTGACGACGAAAAATACAGCGAATATCTTGAGGAATATACAATAAGAAAACTTATCAAGAAATATAGCGATTATATCCGTTATCCGGTAAAGATGTTTGTGGAAAACAGAAAGCTTAAAGAAGGTTCGGAAAGCGAATATGAAACTGTTGTTGAAGATAAAACGCTCAACAGTATGGTTCCGATCTGGAAAAGACCTTCATCAAAAGTCAGCGAAGAGGAATATGCAAACTTTTATCGTGAGAAGTTCTTTGATTTTGAAGCGCCGCTGCACGTTATACGTCAGAAGGCAGAGGGGACATCGAATTTTGAAGCGTTGATGTTTATTCCATCGCGTGCGCCTTTCGATTTTTACAGCAAGGATTTTGAGAAGGGGCTTCAGTTATATTCCAGTGGTGTTCTTATTATGGATAAATGCAAGGATTTGATTCCTGATTATTTCAGTTTCGTCAGAGGTCTTGTCGACAGTGCGGATCTTTCTCTCAATATTTCAAGAGAAATGCTTCAGCAGGACCGTCAGCTTCGCGTGATTGCGAAAGCAATCGAAAAGAAGGTCGCAAACGAACTTGCAAAACTGCTCGGAACTGACAGAGAAAAATATGAAAAATTCTTCTCGGTTTTCGGTTCACAGCTTAAATGGGGTCTTTATTCTGAGTATGGAAAAAATAAAGAAATGTTGCAGGATCTTGTTTTATTCAAATCATCATTTGAAGAGAAGTATGTTTCGCTCAAAGAATATGTTTCAAGAATGAAGGAAGACCAGAAATCGATATTCTATGCATCGGGTGATTCGGTCTCAAGAATATCGCTCCTTCCGCAGGTAGAGTCTGTTGTTGCACGCGGCTTTGAGGTATTATATTTTACGGAAGATGTCGATGAGTTTGCAATACAGATGCTCAACACATATTCCGAAAAAACATTTGTCAATGTATGTAATGAAAGTCTCGACCTTTCAAGCGACGAGGATAAAGAAAAACTCCGAGCGGAAAACGAAAAAGCATCAGAGGTATTTGCGTTCATAAAGGAAAATCTCGGAGAAAGTGTCAGCAAAGTTCGGTTCACGAATGATCTTCAGCAACACGCTGTTTGTCTTTCAAATGAGGGTGAGATATCTGTCGGAATGGAAAAAATTCTCGGGAGAATGCCGGGGATGGAAGATAATAAAATCAAGGCAGAACTTGTTCTTGAAATTAACCTGAAGCATCCCATTGCGGCAAAAATCTGCGAATTGTATAAAAAGGATAAGGATAAGCTTTCCGCATACAGCAAAATTCTTCTTGCTCAGGCGCAGCTTATCAGCGGAATTATGATAGAGAATCCTGCGGAGATAAGTGATCTTGTTTGCGGATTGATGACAGAATGAAGATAGGGCAGAAGGGAAAAACTCTTCTGCCTTTTTTCTCTTAACATATTGACATTTTGCGGTGTTTGGCTATACTCATAATATAAAATATTTTGGAGGTAGAATGAATGGACTATAGAAAATATCTTCTGGAAGATATCCTTCCGTTCTGGTTGAAAAACTCGATAGACGAAGAATTTGGCGGAATTATGAATCAGGTTGATAAATACGGAAATGTTTTCGAAGAAGAGAAAAATGCGTGGTTTATCGGTCGGGCGTTGTGGACGTATGCTATGGCATATCGGAGTGTTGAACCTAAAAAAGAATATCTCGATGCTTGCAAAAAACTGTTTTCCTTCTTTGAAAAATGCACGCTGAAAGGAGATCGACTTCCGCATATGATGACGCGTACGGGTGAGGCAAAGACTGTTCGCGAAGTATATTATTACAGCGAAATGTTCGCTGCGATGGGATGCGCGCAATATTACCGTATCTGCAATAAGTCGGAAGTGTGGGAGATGGCAGAGCGATATTTTGATACAGTTTATGAACTGTATCTTAAAAATCGTTATTCGACGCAGGAGATTGGCTTTGATGTTCCGTGTAAGACCTTCGGACTCCATATGGCGACACTTGCAACGGCTCAGTTTATGAGAAATGTTGGTATAAATGAGGGGAAATACAATGCGGTTATTGATCTTACAATAGCTGAGATGTATTACGGTGGATATGTCGATGAGGAAAACAGATGTGTCAGAGAATATCTGACGATGTCAGGTGAGAAACTTGATAATAACTTTCGTAATTCCTCGTGTCCCGGTCATATTATTGAAGCGGGATGGTTTGTGCTTTGCGAGGGAGAATATCGCAACGATGACAGAATTCGTGCATTTGGCAAAAAACTTTGTGACTATGCTTTGCCGGAAGATTATGATGAAAAGATAAGATTTATTCCGACAATGAGTGATACCGCTATCTATCCTTATGGAAATCCGACGAAGACTTATATCTGGTGGCCGCAGTGTGAAGCGGTTGTTGCATATCGTATGTTATATAAAATGTATGGTGACGAAAAGTATCTTGCCCGTTCACTGAGAATTGAAAAAGATGCACTTGAAATCTTTGCTGACTTTGAAAACGGAGAATGGTATTGCGAGATAACGCCTGATTATAAGCCGATAAACGAAAATAAGGGCAGTGTAATAAAAGGTCCGTTCCATATACCGAGAATGCTTTTTGCTCTTATTTCTCTTGAGGAAAACGGTAACATAATGAAATATATCGGATAGTAAATAAGAATATCGGAGTATATTACACTTTTTGTTGCTTGAATTTGAGTGCCTGTCAATTTATAATAAATATAAATATATTATTTTGGAGGGATAATTATGACAAAAAGAATTATTGCGTTTTTGCTTGCCGGTATTATGCTTTTTGCGTTCACGGCCTGCAATAAAGACGGTAGCGGAGAAGCAAACAATGAGCCACTCACGAAAGATGATGTTATCGACATGACGATTACATCACATCCTAGCTGGCCTTATCTTGAAGACTGGAAAGTTTGGCAGTATATCGAAGAAGGCTCGGGTGTAACGCTTAATGTTACATGTATTCCGGGAGCAGATGCAGGAACTAAATATCCTCTTATGTTCGCATCTCCTGACACACTTTCCGATGTCGTAAGCTTTACATATAAGCCCGATACAGAAAGATATGTTTCTCAGGGGGCTCTTGTGGCTCTTGATGATATGGAGCAATATATGCCAAACTATAAGACGTGGGTTGAAAGCCTCACGGAGGATGAGTATGATAATGTTGTAAAGACACGCAAGAGTGCAGACGGCAAGATATACTATGCTCCCGTAAGCGGACGCGAGACGTATCAGAACGTCCGTGCGTGGCTCTATCGCAAGGATATCTTTGAGAAGCATAATCTTGCAGTTCCGACAACGTTTGATGAGCTTTATGAAGTCTGCAAGCAGCTTAAGGCAATTTATCCTGACTCATATCCCTATTGCCTGCGCCAGAGCTTCACTAACCTCGATGTATCCGGTGCTTCATGGAAGCCGTATTGGAACACAGGCTTCTATTATGACTTTAATGCAGAAAAATGGTGCTACGGTGCAACCGAAGATATAATGAAAGATGTTCTTGAGTTCTATATCAAGATGGTTGAAGAAAAGCTCATGCCGTCTGACTTTATGACGATCAACAACACGACATGGAGCGAGCTTATAACAACAGATCGCGGCTTTATCCTGCCCGAATATCAGACGAGAATTGACTTCTTCAATTCTCTCGCACGCCCGACAAATCCTGAGTTTGATCTCCATGCTATGATTCCGCCTGTTGCAGATCCTGAAAACGGCGTTCCGATGGTCAACAGATATAATGTCGATCCGACCGGACTCACGATGACAAACACCGGCGATGAAAAGAGCATGGCAAATGCTGCAAAGTTCATCGACTGGTTCTATTCCGATGAAGGCTCCGAGCTTACAAGCTGGGGCAAGGAAGGCGAGACATATGAAGTTGTTGACGGCAAGAAGCGCTACATCACCGATGAAGCAGGAACTCAGGCAAACACTCTCTATGGCTTCAATACATACGGAACATTCCTTCGTATGGATCCCGAAGCAATCAATGCGTTTGAGTCTGATGATATTGCCGAAACGCGTAGTCTTGTAATTGAGCATACATTGCCGTATGCTAACCCGAATATCACGCTTGCTTTCGATAAAGAGGAGCAGAAGGTTATCGATGAATATCAGACGGCGATAACGAACTATGCAAAGGAAATGCTTACAAAGTTTATACTTAAGCAGGAGCCGATTTCCGGTTTTGATGCATTCGTTGATAATCTCAATTCCATGCATCTTGATGAGCTTCTCGAAGCTTATGAATCCGCATATGCAAGAGTAAAATAAAAGTCTATGAAAATAACGGTTGGAATTTTCCAACCGTTATTTTATTATTCATCATCTTCGTTTATAAGCCATGCCCAACGTCGTTTTGAGTTTTCGTATGTGTCATACATACTTTGCGGAAAATTCTTTTTCATTGCAAGCGGTGAAATTCCAAATAATTCGTTAAAAGCATGGATGAGACGTGACTTATCATAGAAACCGACCTTTTCAGCGATTTCGCTTATAGAAAGCTCTGAAGTAACAAGGCATCCTTTAGCCATTTGGACGCGAACCTTGGTGAGAAATTTTATCGGAGAATCACCCGTGATGGTTTTGAAGCTTTCCATATATACCGAACGAGACATAGCGGCAACAGAGCATAAATCCTCAATGGTAATTTTTTCGCTGTAGTGCGCTGACATATATTTTATTGATTCGCTGACTGCATAGCATCGCTCTTTGGTGTATTCGTAAGCTTTTTCGTTTTCTATAAAAAGCTTTTCTTTGCAAACTATTCTTAAAAATTGGATAAGTTGCTCGGCAAGCTTATCATAGGACATATCAAAATGTCTTGAAAATTCAGCAATGATTTCGCGCATGAGTGAATTTGTAGTTTGGGTTTCAATATCATCAAAATCCGTGTATCTTGGTATTTTCATTCCTTCAAAATTGGCATATTCAGGGGAGTGGGTGAAAAAAGAGGAGACTTTTTGAGATAAAAATGAATCCTGAAAAGAAATCGTTATTGTTATCGGTGTATCATCGGAGACACAAGTGTTAAGATGATGCTCCTGATAAGGAAGAATTATGGCGGCATTACCTGCATTTAAAGTCCTTGTTTCGTCGTTGAATAAAAATTCCATTTTGCCGGCAAGGACATAGCATATTTGCATATAATTGTGATAATGAAAAAGATCATTTTTCTTGCGACAGTTAACGTCAACCATCAGCGGTAATTCGCCGTTGCCTTGAATATGAGTGCAAATACTTGGATAATCTCTGATGATAAACACCCCCTTTTTCTAACTAAATATAACATATTTTCTTTAATTTGTCGAGAACTAAACTTAAATCGGAAAATATTACACCAATGTTAAGTTGAAAAAAGTTTTGTTTTAATTTATAATAAAATGACAGTACTATAATTATGTTGGAGGATTATATGATGAAAAGATTTTTATCAATTATCTTGGCGGTAGCAATGGTTTTGGCAATGCTGCCGAGCGTCGTATTTGCTGAAGAGAAAGAAATAACCACTCTTGAGTATTTGATTAACACTAACGTTATTTCCGACGAAAACCTGAAAGGAACACAGTTGGGTATTTCATCTCCTGACGGCTTGCTTGGAAAGATTACGTCATACGATCAACTTGATTCAACGACACAACCGTGGCTTCTTAAAAATTATTATAAATCTGCAGCTGCAAACATCACTTTCGAAAGATTGCTCTTCGCTGCAACGCAATCAAACATTCAAAATAAAAATGCATGGCTTGTTTTTAAAATTCAGATTCCGAAGGGAATATATAAATTTGATATAAATGCCGCCGATTATCTTTACGGTGCAGGAATTGATGTTTATCTTTTTCCAAGTAATGGTGTAAACAGTGCAGGGCCGAATCAATTTAATGCTTTGGAGCCTGTTGGTCATATAGATACATATGCCGACGGTGGAAAAGGAAATGTTTTTGTCGATAAGCCCGTTGCAACGGTAAACATTGATAAAGATGATGAGTATTTTGTTGTCCTGAGACTTACCGATAGTGGCTATTTTAACGCTGATAACAATCGAGAAATGATTTATGTTGCAAAGTTTGTGTTCGAAGAGACGCCTGTCACTTCGATAACTTTTGATAAAGAGTCTGTTTCTGTGGATAAAAACGGAACGGCATCCTTTGTTGCAACCGCAAAAGATGCAGCGGGAAATGCAGTCGATGTTGCAACAATAACTTATGCGAGTGAAAATCCTGATATTGCAACCGTTGATGAGAAAACAGGCGAACTAACGGGAATCTCGGACGGAACAACAAATATAATCGCAAGAGTTTCTGAGTATGATGTAACGGAAAAGATACCTGTAACTGTAAAAGACTATAACCACGAATACTTGTTTAATACAGGCGTTTTTACCGAAGAGACAACAACGGCTCTTACTGTTGAAGAAAGCAATAAGAATAATGGGTTATATGGTGGAGTTTTAAGAAAGCTATCCTTGATTGCAGATGATTATAAATATGTTGATGAATCTAAAACCGATTTGTGGGCATATTCCTCTCTCGGAACTTCCTCGGGAAACCTTGCCGGCAATCAGTTCAATCTTAGTGTTTACCTATCATCAATCGGGCTTGATGCGCCTGCATCCCGTTTTGTTCTCAAGCTTAAAGTAAAATATCCGGGAATATATGATCTCGGAATTGAGTGCACCAAGCATGCAACCGCCGCGCTTTCTGCAGATGTTTATATGATGAAGGCGGATGGTATTACAGAGCTTTCAAATTCGGTTATCAGAAAAAATAAAAAAATCGGTTCGATAGACGGAGCAGTTGGTAGTAGTGCGAATGATGTTCTTGGAACGGTATCACTTGAGGCTGGTGACTATTTTCTTATTTTTGATTTCTGGAACAAAATGGCAGCAGGCAGCACGAAGCATAACTTCTATCCAAAGTCTGCGAAGCTCACACTGCATGAGGGTGATATCATAGAAGAAGCTTCTTCAGTAGCTCTTGATAATAGAAAGCTTTCATTTGCTCTCGGTTCGACGGATTCTGCAGAGATTACAATAAATGGAAATATTCATTCAGGAAATACAGTTTATCAATTTGATCGTGCGGATGAAATAACAGTTAAAGCAGGTGCTGCTCCCGACGGAAAACGTTTCAAAGCATGGATTCAGGGAACTGCGGATAATGGAATCTGGAAATCAAGCGATGAAGAATATACATTCAAAATGATGACGCATACGTATCTCACGGCAGTTTATGAGGATGTTTCGACGGATGATTCGTATATTGTTGAATATTATAACGAAAACGGAAAATATTATGCGACGGAGAAGGCGAACGGAACGACTCCCGTCCTTCCCGAAAATCCGACCTTGACGGGATATACGTTCGATATGTGGACGCTTGACGGCGAAACGAAGTTTGATGAAAGCTCGCTTCTCGCAGAGAAGCTTACGCGCGCGGTTGCAAAATATAATGCAAACGCAATCACGACGAACCATTCAGTTAAGTATAACGGACAGACTTTCACCGATCCTTTCGGAACGGAGATATCGGTAAGTGACCCGAAGGCAACGCATTGGCTCCGCGACGGACGAATTGTTTCATACGGAACAGAATATACCCATTATATTTGGGATGGAACAAGTATTTATTGCTCGTATGCTCCCGTTGAAAAGGATCCTGTTGTCATCATCGAGGACACACTTGTGGATGGCGCAAATATGATTGAATATGATGCGGGAAATAAAAAAATTGTTGAAGTCGGAATTCTTTTCGGAACTGCAACAGTTGATGTAAGCTCCTGCAGATATAAAGCAACGTCTCAGTGGAACAAAAATCACGGTCAGTTTACGGCTTCGAGAAACAGCGATGAAGCTTATGCTCGCGGATATCTTATTTATGATGACGGCGGGGTATATAAAGTAATCTACACCGATGCAGTAGCGATTAAGTAGTGGAATTCTGTCGGCGGGAGAGGGGACCGTTCCCGTCTCCCGCATATGGACTAATGAAACGTTTCCAAGGAGGAAAAAGAAATGCCGAAAAATAAGGCAAAACTTATACTTTCTCTTGTCATCGCAATTGCAATGATGGTCACTTTGCTTCC
>JAZSHZ010000141.1:0-3501 GCA_045533555.1 Eubacteriales bacterium | reverse complement strand
TTGAAACTCGATATTTCAAGGGATTTTGGTTGTACTTTAATTTGAACGCATAAATATTCCGGGCTTATGAATATCTGTCCCACATATTTTCTCAGCTTGTGCTCTCGCGCCTTTTTGCTTCTTTATATGCTTTAACAAAATCCTCAGCCGCCTCAAACGGCGTATCCGAGCCTTTGAGCTTCAACGTGAGATAAGGCTCCTGACCTGCATTGAGAAGAATCCTCCCTTTATATTCAGGTCTCGCGCAGAGCTTTGATATTATCTCAAATGTCGGATCGACCATCGTTATTTTGATACTCTGCCCCTTCTGGGTTATATCGCTTATTCCCGCATCTGCAGCGGCAAGGCGAAGAAGCGCAATATCAATAAGCATCATCGTCTCCTTCGGCGGCTCACCGAAACGGTCGCAAAGCTCATCTATGACATCATCAGCATCCTCGCGGTCGGTTATCGATGCAATCCTGCGATAAAGATCCATTCGTGTTTCGCTCGATGCAACATATCTCTCAGGAATATTTGCCGATACCGTGAGATCCGCGCTGCAGACGGCAAAGCTCTTCATATCCTCGCCTTTTTCCTCCGCGATAGCGGTTTCAAGAAGCTTCAGATACATATCATAACCAACGGTCATCATATGTCCGCTCTGCTCTGCTCCGAGAACATTTCCTGCGCCGCGAAGCTCAAGATCACGCATTGCAATCTTGAATCCGGAACCGAATTCAACATATTCCTTTATCGCCGCAAGCCTTTTTTCAGCAATCTCCGAAAGTGCTTTTCCACGTCGATAGGTCAGATATGCATATGCGTGGCGGTTGCTTCTTCCCACTCTGCCGCGTATCTGATGAAGCTGTGCAAGTCCCATCTTATCGGCATCCTCAATAATCAGCGTATTTACATTCGGGATATCAATTCCGGTCTCAATAATCGTCGTGCAAACAAGGACCTGAATCTCTCCTTCACCCATTTTTCGCATAACCTCGGAAAGTTCGCCCTCTCCCATCTGCCCGTGACCTACCGCAACGGTAACATCAGGGACAAGCTTTGCGATTCTTCCCGCACAGGCTTCAATGGATGCAACGTTATTATGCAGATAGAAAACCTGCCCGCCGCGCGCTATTTCTTTTCTTATTGCATCCGCAATAATCTCTCGGTCATGCTCGAAGACATAAGTCAGAACGGGATGACGGTTTCTCGGAGCCTCCTCCATAATAGACATATCGCGGATTCCCGAAAGCGCCATATTGAGTGTTCTCGGAATCGGAGTTGCCGTCAACGTCAGGACATCAACTTCCTTTGTCATTTCCTTAAGCCGTTCCTTATGCGAAACTCCAAAGCGCTGCTCTTCATCGACGATGAGAAGGCCGAGCTTTTTGAACGAAACCGTCTTTGCAAGAAGCTTATGAGTTCCGATAATCATATCAAGCTCGCCCGTTTTTGCGCCGCGGAGAGTTTCCTTGTTTCGCCTGTCCGAACAGAAGCGGGACGTCAGCCCTATCTTTATCGGATAGTTTGAAAATCTTCTGCACGCCGTCATATAATGCTGCTCGGCAAGCACCGTCGTCGGAACGAGAATAGCAACCTGCTTTCCGCCGAGAATACATTTCATCGCGGCGCGGAACGCAACCTCGGTTTTTCCGAATCCGACATCGCCGCAAAGAAGTCTGTCCATCGGGAAACGGCGCTGCATATCGCTCTTGATTTCATTACTGCAGCGGAGCTGATCATCCGTATCCTCAAATTCAAAGCTTTCCTCAAATTCCTTCTGCCAATCCGTATCCGGTGGAAAAGGCTCTCGCTCAAGTGACTGGCGCGCCGCATAAAGCTTTATGAGTTCCTCGGCAAGTTCCTTTGCCGCACCCTTTGCGCGAAGCTTTGCCTTGTGCCACTCCGCACCGCCGAGCTTTGAAAGACGGATTCCCGAATCCTCACCTCCGCCGATATACTTTGAAACCATATCAAGCTGAGTGACGGAAACATAGAGCGCATCCGTCCCAAGATACATTATCTTTATATAATCCTTCTCGACTCCGTCCGTCTTTATTTTTGTAATGCCCGCAAACCTGCCTATACCGTGAAGATCGTGGACAACGAGGCACCCCGGTGTCAGATCGCGGTAATTGCTTATTTTTTGGCTGTTCTTCCGATCCTTCTTTATGCGTCCTCGCTTCAGTGCCGTCCGCATAAGCTGACCTTCAGTGAAAAGAACGAAATCGTTTCCGGGATATGCAAATCCCGAAGAGAGCACACCCTCACCTATTATTGCGCAGGGCTCCTTCGGAAGCTCCGCAAGCATAAAATCGAGATTGGCGCGGATTCCTCTTTCGCGAAGAAGAATCTGCATATTCTCCGCGCTTTTCCTGTTGCCCGTCAATATAAACACGCGGTTGCCGTCTTCCATATAATCCGTTATCTCAGAGCAGGCAAGCTCGAGATTTCCGCCATAGCTTGGCAAAGTCCTCGCAATAATGGAAATGATTGCCTTGGGAGTAATTCCATATTCCGCGCGCACAAATGCATCAAGGAAGATGCTCTTGCGCTCCGTAATGAACTTCCTTATAAGCTCGAAATCCTCACACATCGCATCCGTATCCGCAAGAAGATATCCGCCGAGAATGAGACTTTTTATATCATCAAGCTCGCGTTTTCTTTCTCTTCCCGCCGCATCGCGTATCCTGTAGAAATCGTCGACAAATATAACGGCATCTTCGGAAATATAATCGAGTCCGCAGTGTCTTTCAGGATATATGAGATTGAAATATCTGTCCTTCGCCTTGATAGGAAGCCCGTTTTCAAGAAGCTCAATATCCGCCTCGAGCGTTTTTATAAGGCGCTCGTTCTTTTTCTTTTTTCTGTTTTCCTTTTTCAAAGCCTCGGAAAGCTTTTCCGAAAGCTCCTCATATGCACTCACTTCAAGTGTCGTAGCCGGGAGAAATCTCGCGATCTTCGTATTTTCGATTCTGCGTTGAGTGTCAGCCTCAAAGAGCCCCATCGAATCGATCTCATCTCCGAAGAACTCGATTCTGACGGGATTTTCCGTTCCCAGAGAGAAAACATCGACAATTCCTCCGCGAACAGCAAACTGCCCTTCGCTCTCAACCTGCTCGGCTCTCGCATATCCGTATGCAACAAGCTTTTCTATAAAGCTCTCCTGCGGTATCTCCTCGGATATTTTTATCGTTATCGACTTTGAGGCGACATCCTCACGAGGCGCTGTCCTTTGCATAAGCGCAAAAACAGGTGCAAGAGTGATTCCCGCCGCGCCGTCCGCCATCGCCTTGAGCGTCGCGATCCGTTCATGCTCAAATTCATGGGAAGATGAATCCACATCGTGGAATGAGCGCTCAAGCACAGGAAGAATTTTCGGCTCCTCGCCGCACATAACGGAAATATCGCGAAGTGCTTTTCTTGCATCAAGCTCATCTGCATATATGCAAACAACCTGACGTTTCGTTATCATTCTGACCGCCGCAATTATATGAGCTTTATGTATGGCAGACAAGC
>JAZSHZ010000092.1:0-9286 GCA_045533555.1 Eubacteriales bacterium | reverse complement strand
CCTCCTTGGCCCACAGAACGACATGGCTACGATCCGACTTTGAAGTTGAAGCCATAGGCATCAATGCCCATCTGCAGCATATCGTTATGACCGTGGCCACCCATTTTTCCATACCAGAGCCACGCATCGCCTCTCATATCTGCATCGCCAGTTGCGCCTGCCCTCTTGATCAGCTCGCCGTTTGAGAGAACTGCAAGTCCGAAGCCCGTGAGGTTGCGGCTCTTAAGCTCGAGCTCACCGTATTTCTCGATAACTTTCTCAACTTCCTTCTGAATACCTTCTGCATCCTTTGTGAAAATATCAATATAAACGTTATCGAGGTTTCCTTTCAGAACTCTGTAAAGTATCTGCGCATATCTCGTGTCTCCGAGGCGCTCATATGCATACATCGAACCATATGATGATGTCAGATTCCTTGTAGATGCTGTCGATTCAGCATCTCCAAGCTGGAGAGTGTAGTCACCAGCCATCGTCATATAGATTATCGAATCGAACATCTTACGGTATTTCGGATTTGCATACAAATCAAACTTTTCATATTTGCCGTATTTATAGAGAGTTTCGGCAACATTGAGAGAGTTTGTGAGCCAGCTCTGGTTATAACCTGCGCCGATTTCATCGCCAAAGCCGTCGCGGTCTACAACGTTTACGAACTTTGTGAGCATATCGGCACCTGTGCTCTTTGTTCTTACCGTGAATTCCTTTCCGAGATATTTTACTGTCTTACTTGATTCCTTCTGCTCCTTGCCCATCCAATCAAGCATTTCCGCAGTTTCCGGGAATGTGTCAAGAGCAACTGCCGCAAGAGTTACACTCATCTGATGCATACCGAAGTTACCGAGAATTCTTGCTTCCGTTGCCGCTTTATATGCCTCACGGAGAATTCCGTTTTCGCAGTTTTCGCGGATCATATCACCGGAAAGCTTCGGATTCTCAAGCCCGAACTGCGCCGCTTTCTTTGAGAGATAGGAAATTACCTGCGGGTCATCCATCGCCGGGTAGAACGCATCATATGCGCGGATAAAGACGTTTATGAGGTCGGTCTCCCAGATGGATCCGAGGATCTTACCCGTATTTCTTCCGCCGTGGGAATTCTGATATGCCGGATATTGATTAAGATCCATACTCGGATAGATATCCGCGATTCTGTCTATGAGTATTGCGCCGGCTCTTCCGTATTTTATATCACCGGTATAAAGATATGCATTTGTAAGAGCTGTGAGTCCAACCGAGAGGAAGTTCTTACTGTTTGCATTGTAAAGCTTGTGGTGATAGAAAGCAATAAACGTCTTCTTTATCGGAAGACCTGTCGTTGCCTTCTCTCCCGTATCCCAACCGAAGCCATCATCGACACCCCATGTTGCAACCTCGTCTTCCGGGACACCGAGCTTTGTTCCGACTTCCTTATAAAGCGTGTTCTCGAGATAGCCTACACCGTATGTTCCGCCGAAAAGCTCTTCGTGCTTTGCAAGCGCGCGTTCACGGTCAAACTGTCCCTTTTGATCAAGTCCGAGCTTATAAAAGCTTTCAAAATCGTTTGACGGGAAGAGTCTCTTACAATTCGGGCACTCGAGCTTGAAAGGCTTTGTGAGCGGATTTATTCCCCATGCATAGGAATTGTTTCTGAGACGGATATCCTCTTTGCAATAGATACATGTATACGGTTCCGGATCATCGTGGAGAGTTATAACGCTTGCACGCGGAATTCCTTCATACATTATGGTCGAATATACCTTATCATAATTCTCGACCCAGTATTTGGCATCCCTTATTGCCGCTTTCTCATCTTCCTTTGCCCACTGATACTTTCTGATGTTCTCTTTTGCGTTTTCGCGCATTTCGTAAGTATAAAGAGAAGGTTCTGTTTTCTGTGAGCTTGAAATTACATCGGCAATATATTCAAACTCAACACCGCCAAGGTTTGCCATAACCTTAACTCTTGCCGCACCGCGGGAGAGGGATATCACATATCCATCCTCCGTCACTGCAACAATTTCGGGATTGAGGCTCTCGTATGTGATAACAGCATCGGAAAGATCAGCATCGCTTCCGTCATTATTCGTACCCGTAACGATAAGCTTTGAGCCATCGACATCTGCCGCCGAAACGACATTATCTTCTGTTACTGCAAAAATTTCGGCTAGCGCAACAGGAACGACCTTTATCTTTACAGCGTCGCTCTTTTCTGCGCCGTTGAATGTTACATATGCTGTGATTTTTGCATCTCCCGAAAGCTTTGTCGACATTTTGTTTCCTTCAAGCGATGCCACTTCCGTATTATCGGATTCAAATCGTACCGCAAAATCGCGCGGATTGATTTTCTCGCCGTTTGAGAGATATGCTTCTGCTGAAATTTCAGTTGTTCCACCTTCATAGAATTCATCGAAAACAACATCAAGCTTTACGCTCTCGAAAGTACTGTCATTTACAGTGAAATCGAAGGTATCAGAAACATCAACAGTTCCGACCTTGCCGCTTACCGTCATTTCAGCGACACCTGTTTTATGTGCTTTTACGAAGCTGCCCTCAACCGTTGCAACGGAGGAATCTCCGCTTGCCATTGAAAGGATAATTTCGTTTGTTCCGTCAAGGGACGGACGTGCAAAATACTTGCCGCCGCTTGCGTGTCTTATATATAGCGCAAACGGTTCGCTCTCACCTGCGGCAATGGATTTTCTTTCCGTTTCTGCGCCTGCTTCAACAATCGGGTCAAGTTCTCCGGTTCCCACAAAGCTCAAATATGAGGGATACATATTTGCAGCAGCTGACGGATTTGTCGGGCTGCGCTTTGCAACAAGCGTGAATGTGTGCGTTCCTTCAGAAAGAACGAGCGGTCGTATCTTCGCGATCTCTCCCTCTAAAACGAACAGAGCGGAATAGAAATCGTATTCGCCGATATAGAGTCCGTCGATATAGAGGTAAGCTCCGCCACCAGATACCCCGGTTGCGCCCATAAACTCAATGTTGTATGCTCCGCTTTCGGGAACATTGAAATCAAGGCTTATCTTTTCGCGTCCGCTTTGCGCGCCTGACTGAATCTGCAGACCGTAGCTTTGGTAACGTGTTATATCAGTGCCGTTTCTTGTGCTGTAGAGATACGCATCGGTTTTTGACTTATTAAGCTGCCAGCCGTTTGTTTCAATCGTTGCCTGATATGCAGTTGCCGCGGTCTGGTTTCTGAAGTCAATGACAAAATCTTCGTAAACCGGAGTTTCGGAGATTATGATTTTTGCTTCATCGGTGAGCGTTACTCCATCTACCGTGATATTAACGGTTATGATTACTTCACCTGCAGCAACAGGTATGACCGCTCCGTCATCGCTTACCGTTGCGATATTTACATCAGAGGATGCAAATGCAAGTGTTGCTTCAGTTGCAATGTCAACTGATTTTCCGCTATTGTAAACCGCCGAAACTGTAAGCGCTTCGCCATCTGCATCCGAAAGAAGAATGTACTTCGGAGCATTGACTGTCATGCTTTCAAGTGCAGGCTTAACAACAGTTATCTCAATCGGCTCGGATGTTTTTGTTACTCCGCCTATAGTTGCGGTTGCTGTGATATTCGCAGTTCCTTCAGCCACCGCTGTGAGCTTTGCGCCCGAAACCGTTATTGCCTGAGATGAGGATGCAACAGTGAAGCTGTCGCCCGGGTTTGATTTGCCGTCAAAGTTGTTTCTTGCATTGACTTCGGCACCGTTTGAGAAAACAAATGTGACCGTTGCGTTATCGCTTTCACCTACAAAGAGGCTCTCCTTTGCAGAAATCTTTACACCCGAAAGCTCTGCAGCATTTTCCAATTCGGAAAGCTTTATATTCTGAATATAGGTATTTGCTCCCCATGTTCCTTTTGCAATCGACTTGATGTTGACAGTGTGCACGCCACTTTCAAGATACATGGGACGGAGCTTGACAATCTTGCCTTCAGTAAATGTATCATTCTGCGCATAATATTCGCCAACAAATTTGCCATCAACATACACATATGAAAGACCGCCACCGCCACCTTCTGCATAAGTCAGCGAGATATCATATTCCGCACTTTCCTTGACATCAATGTCAATCGCAAGATCATTGCGGGCATCGACCTCGGAAATCTGTGCCTGAATTCCGTATTTCTGGAATCTGACAATATTTGCAGTGTTGACAACCCATGAGTCGGACTTACTCTTGTTTATTTTCCAGCCGTCACTTTCAAGGGTTATGCTGTATATATCCGAATTTGACGGTTTTGTGAAATCGTATACATAGTTTACAAGAACCGGCTCTTCGGAAACTATAAGGTCAATGGTTGCTTCCTTCGTTACGTCTCCGAGCTTTACGGTTGCGGTAATTGTCACGTTGCCCGTCTTAACAGGCTTCACGGTTCCGTCATTTGATACTGTTGCTACTGCATCATCCGAGCTCTTGAAGGAAACCTCGCAGGTGTTCCATACATCAACATCTTCGCCGTCGTCATATTTTGCGGAAAGTGTGAGTTTCTTTCCTTCCGAATCAGAAAGAAGAATATATCTTTTTCCGTATGAAAGCTCAGCAGATGCAAGCACCGGAGGCTTTACTTCTTCAGCCGGAGTGAAAGTGAAATTATGCATACAGACATATGCATATGTCTCAGACTGAGAATTCCTACCCACAAGCTTTATCTTGTGTGTTCCTTCCTTGAGTTCGATCGGTCTCTTTGTAATTTTTTCCGTTTTTGTCTCGGTTGCAGCTGCATAGAAGTCATATGTAAGCTGCTTTACATCGTCGATATAGATATCTCCGTAGCCACCTGCCGTGGTCTTCACAAAAAGACTGCTTATGTCATAAAAGGCAGTTTTCGGAACATTGAATTCGATGACAAGAGAGTTATACTCCTTATTGACATCATCCGTATAAAGTCCGAACTGCAGATATGAATTTGCATAGAATCTTACGCGACTTCCTTTATTGAAAACAGTTGAACCCTGCGCTTCGTGTGCAAGAAGAGTCCAGTTCGGACCTTTGACATTTGTTCCCCGCACCGCAAACTGTCCGTTTGATCCGCCAAGCGTTGTCTTATCAACCTTTGTGAAGTCAACAACGAATTCTTCAGGTTTCTCTTCGACTACGGGAGCGAAGGTGAAGTTGAACACATTCACATATGCATGTGTGGTAATCTGAGAGAATCTTCCCGTGAGTTTTATCTGATGTGTCCCTGCGGTAAGTTTAATCGGTTCTTTATTGATTTTTACTGTTTCGTCTGCATTTGCAGATGCATAGAAGTCATATGTTGTCTGCAGTACTCCATCGATATAAATATCTCCGTAGCCACCCGCAGTATTTCTTCTGAAGAGACCCGACACATCGTAATTTCCTTCAACGGGCACTTCAAAATCGATAACCAATGTGTCATATTTATCGTTTACATCGGCAGCATAGAGACCGAGCTGCAGATATGAGTTTGCATAGAATCTTACGCGACTTCCTTTATTGAAAACGGTTGAACCTCCGCTTATTTTTGTTACTATGCTCCAATTGGGACCTGCGGCAGTTTCATTCATTACCGCATACTGACCGTTAAGCGTTGATGTGTCAACCTTTGTAAAATCAAGCACAAACTCTTCCGCTTTTTCCGTATATCCCTCAGGCGTGAATTCCAATCGCTGAACAAGAAGCAGGTTATAGCTTCCGTTGTTTTTTCCCGCGACTTCTATCGTGAGCTTATGAGTTCCTGCCGTGAGGGATACTGCCGCAAGTTCTTTCTTGACGGGAACCTTATATTCCGCTGTTGCGGCATAAAATTCTTCATCGCCGATGAGAGTTCCGTCTATATAGAATTTTCCCACACCGCCTTCCGGTCTGCGCATTCCATATACATCGATGTTATATTTCCCGTCTGCCGGAACGGTGAAATCGAATGTAACTTTTCCGGTTGATGACCAGGTTTGGAAATCCGCAAACGGAGAATACTGGATATTGAATTTTATATCCGCACCCATTCGCAGAGTTGTTTCCGAAGCATTCACACTCCAGTTTGCACCTTTTGTCCCCTCAACAAGGAACACATTGTTTGTGCCGCCCAATGTCGATGTGTCTACCGTTCGAAAGTCAACCGAGAACGGAGCCGCATCTGCCGCCATCGAAATCGAGAATGTCGGCAACATTGCAAGAAGCATACACAATGCAAGTATTGCAGATAATGTTCTTTTCATTTTCATTTCCTCCCTTATCCCGAATATACTACCTTATATTCTCCACCGTCTTTATAGATAAGATAGCCTTTTGCCACCGGATAATCGGACTGTGCCGTGAACTGACCGTGGGAAGAATTCCTCTGCGAATTCATTTTTTCCGAGCAGGATGCAACAGTTATTGCATCGTTTTCGCCAAAGATGATTCCGACTTCGACGATATTCTTATCACCCGAATCATATTCGATCATATATGCATCATCCTTGACTGCACTGTCGAGAACAATCATCGGAGCATTTTCTCCTATTGTCGAAACCGTGATCACGGTGTCATCCCAGACATTGAATGTATAAGTCGATCCGAAATCGACGGTCTTCCCGTCACGCAACCAGAAAACATCTCCGTTTGCGGAGGTAAGCGTTATTTCATCGTCATAAGCATATTCTCCGCTTGACGCACCGCTGACGCCGCTTGATGGAACTGTTACACTGTATTTAATACTTTCTTTTGTATACTTCGCAACAGCGCGCGTAAGCGAGCTTACATTTTCGAGCACGAGCGGAGTTTCTTCCGCTATCCACCAGTCGCCGAACACATAGCCGACAAGCGTCGGATTTTTTGCAGGCTTTCCTTCTGCCGCCGCTTTTGTTTCGAGATACTGGCCGTTTCCGTTATAATATTCAACCGCCGCATCTGTCTCCGGGGCATCTGCATAAACCGCTGTGAGCATCGTATGCGTTGCCGCCGCAAACTCATACTTTGCATTGACGGAGACGATTCTTCCGTAATCTGCGCTTCCACGCAACCAACCGACAAACTTCTTGCCCGCGACATCAAGAGCCTCGATGCTTATGCTTTTTCCCCGCTCGACCTGAATGGGGCTGAGCTTCTTATAGCTCTGCGGAACTCCGTCTATTGCCAGCGCAATATCTCCGACAGAATCTGCCC
The DNA here is from genome assembly GCA_045533555.1 of Eubacteriales bacterium. Classification (GTDB taxonomy): domain Bacteria; phylum Bacillota; class Clostridia; order Oscillospirales; family JAAYXM01; genus SIG480. The sequence goes on along the minus strand of JAZSHZ010000092.1, from coordinate 2,188 downwards.
CGAAGGTGACCGTTGTGGGAATCGTTTCAACTTCAGGAATAACCGGCGCAAATGTGAAATTATGTATTGTTACATATGCATGGGTCGTAATCTGCGAAAAGCTTGCAAGAAGCTTGATCTGATGCTTGCCTTCTTTGAGCTCAATCGGATTCGCGGTTATTTTTTCTGTTTTTGTATCAGCTTTCGCGGCATAAAAATCAAACTTCGTCATCCTGTTTCCGTCAACGAATATTTCTCCGTAGCCGCCCGCTGTTCCTTTCGCAAATTTTCCCACAATGTCATACATTCCGTCAGCGGGAACGAAGAAATCGATAAGAAGTGTTGTGTGCCCCGCCTCTACATTTGCCGCATACGGGCCGAACTGCATATAATTATTCGTATAGAATCTTACAAGCGAAGAAGCGTTAAAGGCCGTTGAACCCTTTGTCGGATCCGTAACAAGGCTCCAGTTTGAACCCTTCGCAACTTTATTTTTAACTGCATACTGACCGTTGAGCGTGGACGTGTCTACTTTCGTGAAATCAAGAACAAATTCACTCGGCTTTAAAACCTGACCTACAGGAACAAACACAAATCTCTGGACAAGAAGAAGGCCACTGCTTCCGCCGGTTTTGCCTGCCGCTTCAATTGTGAGCTTATGAGTTCCCGCAGTGAGCGCCACTGCATCAAGCTGTTTTTTTCTGACAATCTCAAAATCGTTTGTTGCCGAATAGAAATCCTCTTCGCCGATATATTTTCCGTCGATATAGAACTTTGCAAGGCCTCCCGCATCGCGTCGGAAACCGCGGACATCGACATTGTAAGTTCCGTCTGCGGGAACAGTGAAGTTGAGCGTCAATGTTCCTGTTTTGCTCCAAGTCTGGAAATCCGCATACGGAGAATAATCGACATTCAGTTTAACATCAGAATTCATCTTCAACGTGGACTCCGATGTGTTGACGCTCCAATTTGCGCCTACAGTGTCTGCCTTTAAGAGTGTGCCGTTTAGTGTTGCTTTGTCAACCGATCTGAAGTCAACATCAAACGGTGTTGCAACTGTTGCGGCAGATGCTGCCGAGAATACCGGAAGCATTGCAATGAGCATACATGCCGCAATGATAACTGATATGAATCTTCGCATTTTGTCTTCCTCCCTTTATTTTTTCAGAGCTTCAAGCTCATTTCTGCGGTCAATGATCTGCGACTTAAAAATATCAACGCCTTGCTCGAAGTTTCGCATATTCCACAATTCATGGAATTCTTTTGCAAGCCTATCTGAAAGCGCTATGAGCTCATCGAGCTTTTCGTTTGACATTTCGCATCCGATTCTTAATTTGCATTGCTCTGCCGAGAGAATGACCATTTCGGAATTTAGGATTATTTCTCTCTTGGTTTGTTCATCAAACTTGAGCTTTTTGATATCCGAAAGAACCTTTTTCACATAATCGACAACATTATTGAAATAGAACTCATCGCCGATGTCCTTCAAGTCATAGAAGTATGCATATTTGGTTTCATCAAGCGGGAAACGGAACATCTCAGCCGAGATCGTTCCGACGTGAACTCTTTCAGGTTCAAGGAGATAGTAATTTCCCATCCTGTAGAGTAGTCTTGAAACAGACGCTCCGCCGAAGAACTCTTCATCTACATATTTTTCCGAATCGTGGATAAAATCTGCCTTGAAGGTCTCTCCGTCCTGCTCAACGCCCGTGTTCCAGCCATACTGTCCGCAAAGTGCTATCGGGACATAGCTCCATACAGGAGACTGGGCATGCCCTGCGTTTCCCCAATCTGTAAGGGGCATTCCCTTTGGCCCGTGTTTTCCTGCAACCTCCGCTGCTGTTCGGATGTTGAAGGTTGTTACATCCATTCTTCCGGTATAGCTTAAGTGAGTGTTGGTTGACGGACAGACATAATAGTTCAGTCCTGCATTCTTGAACATAATTGCATGCTCTGTCATAACCTGCGACTGAATAAGCTCATAGCCCCATTCGAGAATAACAGAATCCTTCGGTATCATATTATAGAGATTTTCACTCTTATATATCATATCCGACCAGAACATAACCTTTTTCCCGTGTTTCTCGCCCGCCTCTTTATTGAGCTTGTTGAGCCATTCCATAAAGAGAAGACTTTTTCCGTTGTTATCGCAGTATTCCTTTGTTTCACCCTTACCAAGCCCGAACGCCTCATCAAGACCGATGCTGAC
>JAZSHZ010000116.1:0-19280 GCA_045533555.1 Eubacteriales bacterium | reverse complement strand
CTTGGCCTCCGACTTCATCAGCGATTTCGCCAAGAGTTTTCTTCAAATACCCAACTGCTTTCATCGCAAGTTCGCCGCATATTGACGATGCATTTATCTGAAAATCAGCATTCGCAAGTTCTCCGAGAATAATTTTACCATTAAACTCTTCAAGCTTTTGCGGAACCGGTTTTATTTTTGTCATCAAGCTCATTTTTGCAACTTCCTTCCCTATCAATATAAAAGTCGATTCAACCTTTAAACAGTATAAAGCAGTTTCAAGAAATAGTCAAGATACAGCAAAAATATAAATCTTAACATTTTACATTTTTTTAACCATTTTCTTCTTTTTTAGTGTATAATAAAATCAAAGGAGGATTAATTATGAAAAAACATATTCTTATAATCGAAGATGACGCTAATATTGCCGAACTGATTCGTCTCTATCTTGAAAAGGACGGCTTTGATGTTACAATCGCGTCTGATGGCAAACAAGGAGTTGATACCTTTTTTGAGATTTCTCCGACCCTTGTTCTTCTTGACATCATGCTTCCTGAGATGGACGGTTGGGATGTCTGCCGTGAAATCCGCAAAAAAGATAAGACACCAATCATTATGCTTACTGCAAAGAGTGAAACAGCCGATAAGGTTCAAGGACTTGAACTCGGCGCTGATGATTATGTTGCAAAGCCACTTGAAATGAAGGAACTTATCGCAAGAATTCATGCAGTACTCCGCCGATATACCGATGAATCGGACAATTCCGACCTTGATATAAAAAAGTTCGACAATCTCGTCATTAATATGTCTGCATATGAAGTTCACATCAAAGGGAAAAAAGTTTATATGCCGCCAAAAGAACTCGAACTCCTCAATTTTCTCGCATCGCATCCGAATATAGTTTTCAGCAGAGATCAGCTTCTTGACAAGGTTTGGGGGTTTGATTATTGCGGTGAATCGAGAACCGTCGATGTCCACGTCAAACGGTTGCGTGAAAAAATCGACGGAGCCAGCGACAAATGGAAACTCGAAACAGTTTGGAAAAGAGGATATAAATTTCTTTTAATCGAAGATTGAGGTTTTGCAAGTGAAACTATTTTATAAATATTATCTGATGATCGCCGTGCCCTTGATTTGCTGCTTGCTCATCATCGGTTTCGGCCTGTCATTACAGATGTACAATTATTCCGTTGCAGATAAACACGATTCTCTTTCCGCAACTGCCACTCGCATTTCAACACTTGTTGAAGATCTTCTTCACAATCACACGGTGTCACGCGAACAAGTGCTTAAAACCGTCATCACCACTATGACGGGAGACGGAAAAACCCATGTGATTCTATGCGATGCAAACGGTTCTGTTTTTCTCACCTCAGATCGCTACGGCAGTAACTATATAGGTGCCAAGCTCGATGAGCGAATACTTGTAAAGACCGCCAATTCGGATGAATTTACTTCAACAGGAACTTTGGGTGGGCTCTATTCCGGAGAGAATTACAGTGTCGGATGTGTGGCACGCGGAGATTTCGGAGAGCCAATCGCATATATATATGCCACAACCTCTATAAATAATATAAGGAAGCTTATGTCCTATGTCAAAAACCTTTTCACTTTTCTTTCTTTATTTGTTTTTGTTTTGACTGCATTTGCATCATATTTTATAGTAAGGCATATGACAAAACCACTGAAGCAGATTTCTGATGCTGCAACCGCTTTCGCACAAGGTGATTTTTCTGTCAGAGTTCCGCTTCAATCATCAGATGAAATCGGCGAGCTTACCTCCGCTTTCAACAATATGGCAGATTCCATAGAAAAATCGGAGGAATTGCGAAGAAGCTTTGTTGGAAACGTTTCTCACGAATTGCGCTCCCCCATGACATCAATCAGCGGCTTTGTTGATGGTATACTTGACGGAACAATACCAAAAGAACGTGAGGAACATTACCTTCGTATTGTGTCCGACGAAGCACACAGACTTTCAAGGCTCGTCAGCAGAATGCTTGATATCACAGTTCTCCAGGGAACAGATATAACAGAACAGAGTACGCGCTTTGATTTTGTCGAGCTTCTTATGCGTGCTTTAAAAAATTTCGAGCAACGCGCTGCCGATGCAAAGGTCGCCTTCAACGCCGATATCCCCCCGCACGGCATACAAATTCTTGCAAACGAAGATGCCATTTATCAGGTAATCTATAACCTGATTGATAATGCCATAAAATTCAGCACCGCAGAATCGTGTATCGATATTTCCGCAATTTCAAGAAGCGACAAACTTATTTTCTCCATAAAAAATTACGGAGCGGAAATACCAGAAGATGAGCTGAAATCTGTCTTTGACAGGTTCCATAAAACAGACAAATCCAGATCCCGTGATAAATCCGGATTAGGTCTCGGACTCTATATTGCAAAAACAATAATCCAGCAGCATAAAGGCAAAATTTCTGCAGACAGCGGTGAAGGCTATACCACATTTTCATTTACATTACCGCTTTAAAATTAATAATTACTTTACAACGCGGTAATAATATCTTCTAATTTGAATGTTAGAATATAATCAACAAATAAAAGGAGGAACTTTTATGAGCAGTGAATTCTTCACAGATAACGAACAAAACACAGCACCAAACTTTGATAATCATGCACACAATGCAGAGCCGCCGCGCCGCAAACCCAACAGAGTCCCTACCTGGATTTTTATTACTCTCTGTTTGATAACCGTTTTTTCAATTATTGTTTCCGCAACTTCTATCGTTGCGCTTTTCAAAATTTACACATCGGAACCCCTTCAATCCGGCACCGGCATAATTGAAAACATATTGACAAACGAACCTGAAAAAGTTGACGAGCACGTTCAAATAGAAACTTCGCCGAAATCAAAGGGTGCAAAAACAACAGACGGTGCTCTCACAGTTAAGGAAGTTTCCGAGAAAGTCCGACCTGCTGTAGTTGGTGTTACCTGCCAAAGCTCTACATCATTCTCGTCATCGTCTGTCGGCTCAGGAATAATCATGTCTGAAGACGGTTATATCATTACAAACAATCACGTTATTGAGGGAATGACTACCATTCAGGTCGTTCTTGACGACGGTCAGAAATTCGATGCTCGGCTCATTGGTGCCGATTCAAGGACAGATCTTGCAGTTATCAAAATCGAAGCGACCGGTCTCCCGGAAGCTGAATTCGGAGATTCCGATATGCTCGAACAAGGTGATCCCGCAATTGCTATAGGTAATCCGGCAGGTCTTCAGCTTCAGAACACAGTCACCTATGGCATTATATCTGCAATAAACCGCGACATCGTCGTTGAAGACCGAGAAATGACACTCATCCAGACTGATGCTTCAATTAATCCCGGAAATTCAGGAGGTCCGCTCGTCAATGAATTCGGCCAGGTTATCGGCATAAACACGATAAAAGTCGGAATTTCTTATTACGAGGGTCTTGGTTTTGCAATCCCCATGAACACTGCAAAACCTATTATTGACGAACTCATTTCACGCGGATATATCAAAGGACGCCCCTCAATCGGAATCAGCGGTGAAACATTCAGTGAGCGTGATGCCGCATTTTATGGTCTCCCCGCAGGTCTTTATATTGAATATGTCCATCCATATTCCGATGCTTTCAAAAAGGGGTTGCGCCGCGGAGACATAATAACAAAAATGAACGGTACAAGACTCACATCCACTGCTGAAATCAAAAAAATCAGAGATAACTTTTCTGCCGGCGATACTGTTACCTTAACTATCTACAGAAACTCAAAAGAAGTTGACATTGAAGTCATTCTTATGGATGAGGCCACTATATCAAATTCGCAGGCAGAACCCAACTGACAAAAGATAAAATAATCCCGCCAATTTGCCGGGATTATTTTTTTGCCTTTTTATCTTTTTTTACATTTATCGCGCAAAACTTCGTGTATTATAGATAAAAACAAATGAAAGGAACGTTTCGATGATTATCAAACCAATACGTCAAAACGGCTCTCTTACGCTTTCACTCAGCGGAGAGCTGGATCATCATGCAGCAAAAAACGCAATTCCTGCAATATCGGAATATATCGACATTGATCTCCCTGCAAACCTGATACTCGATTTCCAATCCGTACGATTTATGGATAGTTCCGGAATTGCGCTTGTCATCGGCGCTTACAAGAAAATCACATTGACCGGCGGCAGCTTTTCTGTCACAAATGTTTCACCGCAAGCCTACAAAGTTTTCAATGCTGCGGGGATCTGTAAATTTATCAACATAATCTCAACACACACTTCAGCATAAAAGGAGCAATCAAAATGAAAATAATCAACGAAAGCAAAATAACATTCCCGAGCAAATCCACCAACGAAGGCTATGCCCGCGCAATTGCCGCCGCATTTGCCGCACAACTTGATCCTACGCTTGATGAGCTTGGCGATATCAAAACCTCCGTCAGCGAAGCCGTCACGAACTGCATTGTCCACGCATATCCGGACACAGTCGGTCAAATACATATGCACCTCCGAATTCTTGAAGGAAACATACTTGAAATCTCAGTCCGCGACCGCGGCATAGGCATTCCCGATATCGATATGGCAATGACACCTATGTATACCACAGGCGGTGCGGATCGCTCAGGAATGGGGCTTACCATTATCGAAAGTTTTAACGACAATCTCAAAATACGTTCAAAGCCAAACTCCGGCACTACAGTAACGATGCGCAAGCGAATTTCCATGCGCAGCGGAGGTAGTTTACGTGGTCGAAACATTTGAATTAATAAAAAAAGCCAAAAGCGGAGATGAATCAGCCTGCAAAAAAATCATCGAGAACAACACCCCGCTTATATGGAGTATCGTCCGCCGTTTTCTTGGTCGCGGCGTCGATTCTGATGATTTATATCAACTCGGGTGTCTAGGTCTTCTGAAAGCAATACGCGGCTTCGACGAAACACTCGGTTATCAGTTTTCAACATACGCTGTACCGAAAATATCAGGTGAAATACGCCGTTTTCTACGTGACGACGGCACGGTCAAGGTAAGCCGTACACTAAAAGAACGCGCAGCAAAAATCAAACATTGCTCCGAAAAGCTTCTTTTCGAATTAAACCGAGAGCCAACAGTTTCAGAAATAGCAACAGTGTGCAATTTATCCATAGAAGAAGTTGCGCAGGCAGAATGCGCAACTTCGGCAGCCGAATCTCTCAACCGCGAAATTGGAGATGATGGCCAGACGCTTGAAGATAAACTTGGAAATATCGGAATTGAAGAGAAAACATTGGAATACATCGCACTTTCCGAAGCCATAAATATGCTTAATACGCGAGAACGCACCGTTATCATGCTTCGCTATTTCAAGTGTCTCACACAACAACAGACTGCAAGAATCATGAAAATATCACAAGTTCAGGTTTCGCGAATCGAACGTGGCGCAATCGCAAAACTGAAAAGCAATATAGAATGAGCCATGCACTCCCTATATTTCGAATTCCGTTATATCAGATATTGAAACCACATTATTTTCACGAAAAATAATGTGGTTTTTATCCTCATCTATACTCTCGATTTCTCCCGTTTTTTCTATATACTTACCACCGTTTTTCCTTTCGTCCCGTCTGAAGAAAACCACTCTCGCAAACACTTTTTCACCACACTTCAACCTTTCTTTCGCCAAAGTCAAACTACAATTTATTTCTTCCATTTTCTGCACGTCAATCTCTTTGCGCTCAGACGTCATTCTCATAATCTCGGCCATAACATCAGAATGCCCCGAAAGAGCTGCAAAAGGGGCAAACTGCGCCGCCCGCATAGACCTTGTCATATGCTTGAACTTTGTTGATTTCAAATATGGTTCGTGTGTGATATCCCCGCATACGCCTTTTTCATCATGCTTTATGACCTCCGATCTGTCCGTTCCTTTCAACAGTCATCGCCCCCTCCAATAAATTATATCCATGAAGTATTGCGTTTCTCCCAAATCGTCTTTGCAATTTAAGCGTTGTCCGCTGAACGCTTTTCTCACGATCAATCCTTTCACGTCTCGCAGCTTCCTCTTTTTCTGCTTCAAGATAATCGACAAACATCGCCATTTGTTCAAATGGTGATCGAAGAATTTCTGTCTCTTCAATAATTTGGTTTGCTGTTATATTTATTTTCCTCACACTGAGATTTTTATCTGTAATCCTGTCATATATATCCAGAATGCTTTTCTTTATAATTTCAGCAGAGGAAGTCGGATTTTTTTGATTTGCCGTGCCATGTACCGGTTTTGGAATCTTTCTTCCATAAAAATCTATGCAAATCTCATTTTTCCTTCCGTCTTCCTCCCTGACATTTTCCACATCATATCCGATGTTCAAAACAAGCTGATTGGTAAGCAACCTTTTATCAACCAAATCAATCGCTAGCACTTCCGCCATTTCCCTAACAATAACCCTCGCTTTTTCCCACGAATACGGACATTGAAGGACCTGACCGCTGGAAATGCTTTTTTGCTTTGGCACATACGCTTTGACATCTGCCATTTCACAAGGCTCCCATCCCCACGCATGGTCAATCAAAAGCTCTGCATTCACGCCAAACATTTTATAGAGAAGTCTTTCTCCCCAAGGTGTCATAGAGCACTTTGCGATATCACCCATCGTGAACATATAGTTTTTTTCAAGTTTCTTTGCATATCCGTTTCCGATTCTCCAAAAATCAGTCAGCGGTCTGTGATTCCAAAGCTTTGTTCTGTATGAAATCTCATCCAGTTCCGCAATCCTTGTGCCGTATTCATCAGGAACCGTATGCTTGGCAACAATATCCATCGCCACTTTGGCAAGATACATATTCGTGCCTATTCCGACGGTAGCAGTTATCCCCGTCATATCGCAAATATCCCGAAGCATCGCTCTTGCAAGATCCCGAGCTGACATACAATACATTTTCAAATACGATGTAATGTCCATAAACATTTCATCGATGGAATATATATGAATATCTTCAGGCGCGATATACTTCAGATAAATGCTATATATCTCTGCACTGTACTTTATATACGCAGCCATTTGCGGTGTGGCCGTAATATACGAAAGCGCAACTCCGGGATTCGCATCCAGCTCTGTCGCACTCACAGAAGAATCTTTGAAAACTTTTGCTCCGCACCTTTGCTTTCTCAAAATATTAACTTCATCGACCTTTTGCCGAACTTCAAACAGCCGCGCTCTCCCCGGGATTCCAAACCTCTTCATTGACGGCGTCACTGCAAGGCATATCGTCTTATCCGTTCTTGACGCATCAGCTACAACAAGATTGGTATCAAGCGGATCCAACCCTCTTTCCACACATTCAACGGAAGCATAGAAACTTTTCAAATCAATGCACAAGTATGACTTCAAGTTATCACTCCTTCCATCATAATTATATCATTTAAAATGATATAATGTCAATATCCTTTTCCTGCCTGTTCCTCCATATATGTTGTACACTCCTTTCGTCTACGCACAACATATGTAACTTTATTAGAAGAATACGCGCTATTTATAGCACGTTTTTATATTTTTACAGAAGTTTTTAAGCGCCTTTTATTTTTTTAAGCTTGACAAAACAGTTACAATAAGTTACAATAGATACATTGTGTGATACTTTTTTGGAGATTTTTGTAATAAATAACTCTTTTTCTCATATACTTTGAGTAATACTCGAGAATTGTAAAGGAGGAGCTTATGAAAAGATCGACTGACAATAAACTTATATTCACATTAAAAAAATGCGCAACTCTATCGCTCAGCGTTATAATCGTTTTTCTGTGTGTTGCCGCTTCGCTTTCATCAGTTAACACATTCGTTATCCACGAAGGCGAAGAATGGACAGTTTATAACAGCAAAACAGACAGCACCTCGGAGGCACTTTCAGAGCTTGGTATAACAATCGGCGAAGACAGATATGCAGAAATGCCCGAATTCGTCGAGCAAGGCGTTGCCGAAATTTATATCTTCAACAAGAAGAAAATCAACATCAAAGTCGCAAACGAATCAACCCTATACTACTCGCACAAGGAAGCGACCGTCAATGACATTCTGCTCGCAAACAACATCTCTTTAGGCGAATTCGATTTAATTTCCCCTTCCGTTGACACCGAGGTCACGGACGGCATGCAGATAGAGATAACAAGAGTTTCATATTCAACAGAAGAAAAAACCTCCGCAATTCCCTTTGAAAAAGAAAATCGCCCTTCAGCCGAAATGACAAAAGGCACAACAAAGATTATTCAGAAAGGCATTAACGGCTCCAAGAAAACCACTTATAAAATCAAGTATATCAACGGAAGCGAAGTTGAAAGAGTTATCACGGGCGAAACTATAGTGAAACAACCGGTTACACAGATAACCGAATACGGAACAAAACCGATTGACACCTCAGGAATCGTTACAACCCGAAGCGGACAGAAGCTGAAATACAAAAAGAAGCTTACAATGTCTGCAACGGCATATACAACCGAGCGTTCTTCCGACAAGGTTACCGCAACCGGACGCATTGCCAAAGTCGGACTTGTCGCCGTCGACCCGAGGGTTATTCCACTCGGAAGCAAGCTTTATATAACTTCGACAAACGGCAAAAGCTGGATTTACGGCACGGCAGTTGCTGCCGACACAGGTGTCAGAGGCAACAGAATAGATTTATTCTTCAACACATACAATGAATGTATGAGCTTCGGCAGAAGAAAAGCAACGGTATATATTCTTGAATAACATAAAGCGGAAGATTTTTCTTCCGCTTTTTCTATTGAACTTAAATCAAACAAGGTGTATAATAAACAAAAAAAACACTTATGAGGTATTATATGGATCTTTTTTCTTTAAAAAATATAACAGAGATTTTATCCCGACACGGATTTCGTTTCTCCAAATCTCTCGGCCAGAATTTTCTTACAGACCGAAGCGTTTGTACGCGTATAGCCGAATTTTCCGATGTAACAAAAGAAGACTCAGTTCTTGAAATAGGCCCAGGAATCGGCAGTTTGACAGGTGAAATCGCAAACTCTGCAAAAAAGGTCGTCACTGTTGAAATAGACAGAGCTCTGCTCCCTGTTTTAGAGGAAACGCTCGCTGAATACAACAATATCACCGTCATCAATTCAGATATTATGAAATGCAATCTTGAAGAGCTTATCGAGAATGAATTTGGCGGTGCAAAGCCAAAGGTGTGTGCCAATCTCCCCTATTATATAACAACACCGATATTATCTTTTCTTATAGAGTCAAAAAAATTCTCATCAATAACAACCATGATACAAAAAGAAGTAGCGGAGCGTATTTGTGCAGCTCCCTCCACCTCCGAATACGGTGCATTTTCCGTTTACGCGCAATATTATACAGAGCCCGAACTTTTGTTCACAGTGCCTGCCGACAGTTTCATTCCTCAGCCGAAAGTTCAATCCGCTGTCGTAATTCTTCGAATGCGTGAAACGCCTGCCGTTACACCAAAATCAGAAGCTTTATTTTTCAAAGTGGTCAAAGCTTCATTCGCACAAAGGCGCAAACAGCTTGCAAACAGTCTTCATTCTGCATTTAAAGCTGAACTTTCCAAAGAAGAAATCCTCGCAGTCATCACCTCTGCCGGTCATAAACCTACAGTACGCGGAGAAGAGCTTTCCATCGAAGCTTTCTGCACACTTTCCGATATGTTTTATGATATTATAAGCAAGAACTAAATCATGACCACCGGCAGTGTGAAGTTGTAAGAAAAAGGGGTTCTTTGTCAATAGTTGGGGTAAAGAGTTAAAATGAAAAAGTGATCAGGCAGGCAGTCGTCGTCAGACGGCTGCTTGTTCGTTATGGTATTGCTTGTGAGAAAAAATATGTAAAATACGGTTTCTGAATCTGTTGAAATTCTTGTAACCGTTAAGGAATACAGAACTCTCCTTAAGACTGACAAAGAAGAATAAGCATTATACTTTGAAAAAAATTTTGCAATAATGTTTACCGAAGATCACAGGCCAGCAAAGCCATGTACCTTTACACATAAAACGAGCGGTTGGGCGCCTCCTCCACCACTTTTCAAAACGTTTCATTCTGATGTGATTTCTCTTCGAACAAGTTTCGGTAACTTATCACTCTTATCACTGCCTTCCGGATATTTGCCTGTAACAATCTTCATCATTGCTCTATAAATTACTTTCGGTATCTCCTTTTAATGTAAATACTTTCTCTCACCGCCTTGCTCCCGCTCGGCGGTGTTTTTTTGTTCTTCGAGAATAGCCTCAAGGCTTTGCATAAACTTCAAACAAGCAGATTGATTTTATTTCATAAAAATGATAAACTATAAGTGACAACAAAAATAACGTCTACAAAACGGTTGCATCACTCATCGGCAAAGACTTCTTTTTTCCCTGCTTATCACATGGTCAAAGCTAAATGGATAACTGTTATGCTTGACCGTGTTGATGATGAGCGAGTCAAATGGCTTATTGATATAAGTTTCGAACTTACGAAAGGAAAAATACAGATATGTCAAATTATAATTTCATTTTTAGCCCCACAGGCGGCACAAAGAAAGTTTCCGATATTTTAAAAAGCGGAATTGGCGGAATTTGGACCGATGTGAATTTGTGTCTTCCTCAGAATCAGATTGCACTTCCGTCTATTAATGAGGGCGATATCTGCATCATTGCCGTTCCCTCATTTGGAGGAAGAATTCCGGAAATTGCATTAACGCGACTTAATAAACTGTCAGCAAACGGTGCAAAGGCAATTCTTATTTGCGTATACGGCAACAGAGAATACGAAGATACTTTAACAGAACTTTTTGACGAAGCAAAAAAATGCGGATTCAACTCTATTGCGGCATTAAGCGCCGTTGCAGAGCATTCTATAGCACGTCAATTTGCAGCAGGCAGACCCGACGCGGACGACGAGGCAGTTTTGAAAGCATTTGCACAAAAAATAAAGCACAAGCTTGAAGGTAATGAGATAGAAATACAAAGCACAATTCCTGGCAATCATAACATTTATAAAGAACGCGGTAAATCCACAGCAAAACCCGATACCTCGGAATGGTGTATCGAATGTGGAGTTTGCGCGAAGGGATGCCCTGCAGGCGCAATTTCATTCGATAATCCGAAAGCAACTGACAACGAGAAATGCATCTCCTGTATGAAGTGTATTTCGGTGTGTCCCAAAAACGCAAGGTATCTTAATCCCGCTGTATTGAATGCCGTTTCCGAAAGGCTTTCAAAGGTTTGCAGTGAAAGAAGAGCAAACGAATTATTTTTATAAACAATCCGATATAGGTACAACTTATGAAAAAAATACTTTTAATCATTACCATTCTGCTTTGTATACTGCTTTCCGCTTGCGGAAATGATACTGATAAAACGCAAACAATCAAAGGAGGAAGCACTATGTACGAACAGATTACGGCTGAAGATGCAAAAAAGATAATGGACTCGGGAGAAGAACATGTCATTCTCGATGTGCGCGAACAGGACGAGTTTGATGCAGGTCATATTTCCGGCGCATTGCTTCTTCCCTACACCGAAATCGATAATGAAGCCGAGAGCAAGCTTCCTGACAAAGATAAACTGATTTTAGTATATTGCCGCAGTGGCAGAAGAAGCAAAATTGCAGCCGAGGCTCTTATAAAGCTCGGCTACACAAATATAAAAGAATTCGGCGGTATAATTGACTGGCCATATGAGGTAGAAAAATGAGTAATAAAAGAAAAACATTATTATCTGTTATTGGATTTATCGCAAGTATTACGTTGCTTATCGTTACCGCAATACTCGCGGAAGAATCAATTATAAGCGCATTTCTTGCAGTCGCACTTACGATCATTTCTGTTATTTTGATCTTTATTTCGATTTACTATCTGGCAAAGGTTGACTACGAAACAGGCGTTTACGAATGCAAAAACTGCAGCCATATCTTTAGACCTTCATTCAGGGATTATATTTTCGGCATGCATACTATAACAACAAGATACCTCAAATGCCCCGAATGCGGCAAATCAACCTGGTGCAAAAGAAAAACTGCAGAAAAAGGAGAATAGTTCATTCGGAATAATACGTTCCGACGCTCCGAACCTCGGAACTTTCGTGTCAAATCCACAAAAACACCTGTAACTGCAAGAGTTACAGGTGTTTTGTTTTTATATTCATTTTAATGTCTTAGCGATAAATTCAGCGACTATTCTACTGAACACGCCGGGTTGTCTGACATAATGGCAGTGTGTGCCATGCATAAGCTTCATTTCAAACTTACTTTCATCATAGTCAAAGTGGCGAAGGGTTTCCACAAGAAGCTCAGTCTGAGCAAGTCTTCCCTTCATATCATCATCGGAAACAACAAAAATCATATGAGGATATTCATTTGCAGTTCCGATGTGATAAAGCGGAGCGGATTCGTCGATAATAACGCGGCGCGAATCTATGCCGCGCTCGCGGAGAACATTGAAATGTGCTGTCGGCTGACCTGCATCGTGAACAAACCCATCTATATCCATAGGAGTAAGCTTATGAGGCGCAAGATACTTCTTATCGAAACAAAGCATCATAGAAAGATAGCCACCCGCAGAAGATCCGCCAACGTAAAATTTTTCGCATTTTCCATATTCGTTTATATGCTTCTTTGTCCACGCAACCGCAGCCGCGGCATCACGGATAAAGTCGGGGTATACTGCATCAGGATAAAGCGAATAATTAGCCGAAACAACGGCAATACCACTGTTTGCAAGCTCTGTTGCCATTACTTCCGCAATATCTTTATCCCCTGCTTCTATTCCGCCGCCGTGGAAGTAGATAAACACCGGAAATTCTTTCTCATCTGGAAGATAGATATCAAGTTTTCTGCGGCCAAAATCATATTTGCCATAGCAAATATCTTTAATCAATTTCACAAAAGCCCTCTCCTTTTTTATAAAATATTAATCTGCATAGTTTATGGCCAACGAAACGTTTTTGCTTCCTTCAACGATATTTTTTGATTTTGAAACTTATCTCCTTATCATTCTTGAATCATTTTTCCGGAAGTGTTACGGGAAGCTTACCGCGATAATCGCAATTCTTCATCGCAACAGCAGTTGCTTTTGCGGAAAGCATCGTATATTCATAGCTTGCGATAACTGCAGAACAGTTTTTGACAAATCTATAGTCATATGGTGTTCGCAACAAAACTGCAACAATCGGCTTTCCTTTCTTCTCGATCTCACTGATTATATCAAGTTGCCCAGGCATCGAAGCTGCATCGAACACACCAACAACAGCAATATCAAACTCTCCGTTTATTGCAGCTTCCGCTTCAGAAGTTATTCCCTCAAGCGACGAGATGCATGCTGTCACATTTTTAAACTCCTGCGCGAAAACATCTGCAAAACTCAAAATCTGACGCCTCGACTCCTCTACACCGCGAATGGCATCGCAAACAGGTGAGATACAAAGAATCTTCTTTTCATCCAGCGAATCAAGAATGCCATCATTCCTGATACAGGTAATTGACGAAAGCTTATCTGAGAAATTCTCATCTATATCATCTACATTGTATACAAGCTTTTTTGCAAGTTCAAAAGAAGGTTCGGCAGAAACCAAGTCAAAACGTTCCTTCATTTTCATTATTCTTGCATATGACTCTTCAATTCTTGCCTCTGTTATCACCCCATCTTCAACAGCTTTATATACAGCATTGATGGCCTTCTCAAAAGATTCGCGCCTAAAAGTGTAGTAAAGAAGTATATCACATCCCGCAAGTATTGCTCTTACTGCAGCTTCGCCGTCAGGGTATCTGTCGCTTAAGCTCTTCATTTCCATAGCGTCTGTTATCGCAACACCTTCAAATCCCATTTCATCCCGCAAAAGCTCTGTCATTATCTCATATGAAGTTGTTGCAGGTTCTTTGGAGAAAGCATCGTGAATAACGTGAGCCGTCATAAGTCCTCCACAACCTGCATCGAATGTCTTTCTGAACGGAAGATATTCTGTTTTGCGAAGAGTTTCCGCATCGGTTGAATTGTGAACAATATCTGTATGCGTGTCACCGCTTACGTTTCCATGCCCCGGGAAATGCTTTACAACACCCATTACTCCCTGAGACTCAAGACCTTCGCAAAAACCGCCACCAAGCTCTGCAACTTTTTCCGGCTCTTCGCCATAAGACCTTGTTCCGATTATCGGATTGTTCGGATTAATATTTACATCGAGCACAGGTGCGGTATTTGCGTTTATTCCGAGAGAACGCAAAATCCGACCAATCTTCGCACCTTCTTTTTTCATTTTCTCTCTGTCAGCACCGCTTGCGGCAAAAGACATTGCACCCGAAATCATTGCAGCGCCTTCATAGAACCGGGTTACCCATCCACCCTCCTGATCAACCTCAATAAAAGGATATGAACCCGTTATTTCATATGTACGCTTACGAACCACACTTGTGAGCTTGCAAAGTTCATTCATCGAAACACAATTATTTGCATTAAGTGTAAAATTACCGATGTAATACTTTTTACAAAGCTCCGCATATTCATCAGGAAAGCTGTTATCCGGAATCCCGAGCATAAACAACTGACCTATTCTTATTTTTAATTCGCGTTTCTTTTTGCATGTTTTCAACTTTGAAAAAAACATATCTCTTTCTCCCGTACTTTTATTCCGGATAGCATATCATCCGGATACCTTATAAAGCAACAGGTCATTCTAAATCTGTCCTTTGTATTATTTTATCACCAACGATTGATAAATACAAGATAATTATTTGGCACAGAGCTGAATGTTTTATCACTTCAACGAATAGTCTGCAGAAGATACCATCCAAACACTTAACATATAGTTTCGCTTATATAAAAGCACCGCACAGGAGTATAAACCTGTGCGGTGTTTCAATTAATACTTAATTCATATAATCAAGTATTCTCTTAACGAGAACTGCAACCTCTGCTCGAGTTGTGTATGCCGTTGGGTCAACAAAGCCATTTTTACCGTTGATAAGTTTTGAATTAACAAGAGCAGAAACCGCATCCTTTGCATATTCTGCGACATTTGCAAAGTCAGGTGCTGTTATCGCCGTTGTATCAAACTCTTTATCCATAGTGGCAAGTGCGCGATAAACAATTACCATCATATCCTGACGCGTAATGTTATTTCGCGGTGCGAATTTGTTCTCGCCGATGCCGTTGACTAAACCTGTGTTACGGGCAACAGCAAGCTCTTTTGCAAAGTAATCACTTGCCTGAACATCTGCAAAATTCTCTGTAGCCTCGCTTGCCAACTTGAATGCGCGCACCAAAAGAATTGCAAAGTCTGCGCGGGTAATGTTTGCTGCGGGTGAGAACGTATTTTCACTTGTTCCCTTGATGATCCCTTCATCTGCAAGAGAGTTGATCGCATCAGCTGCCCATACGTGGTTTCCGAGGTCGATGAAGCGGACGTTTTCATCCGAATTATCCGTGTCCGGAGTTTGCGGCGTTGTCGGCTCGGTCGGAGTCGTCGTAGTGGTCGATCCCGGCTTATCAGCGCCAGGTGTTACAGGGATCGTCGGTGCGCTTGTTCCAGGTGTGGACGGAGCAGAGCTTCCGCCGCCTCCACCACCCGTTGTGGATCCGAAGACCTCTACTTCAAAATGGATGGTTGATTCAAGTATTCCATCGCTTACGGAAACCGCAACATGATTCTTGCCAATCTGTGATGAATCGGGTTTCCAGGCAAGACTCATTCCATCATCGGAGATCGTCATTCCTCTGGGAAGAGTTTTTCCGATTATTGTCACTTCTTTTCCAACCGGACTTTCTGCGCGAATCGGAATTTTGATCGAGCCGCCGACAGATGCGCTAACGTCATCAATCTCAGCTACGATCGGTGAAGAATCTGCTACCGCGGATACTGGAATTCTGAGTGTATTTCCCTTTTCGATATTGTAAACATATCCAAGAGCGGTGTTATTTGCATTGACGTAGCTTCTTATCAGCGAAACATCGCCGAGACCAAGTCTGATATTTCCGTCTTCAGCGGTTGCGGATTCAATCCTGTATGCTCCGTTCTGAGCTCCGTCATTATTGACATAAACATATTTACCGACAAGAGCATCAATGTTCGTTTCCATATCGGGTTTATAGACAATATAATTGCTATGGGCGAGTTCTTCCGTGAAGCTTTGTACTTTTCCGGTATATGCCGCAATGACATCTTCGCTTTCGGAATCAAGAAGCTTCAGAACTTCGCCGTCGTTGATATATGAATAGACAACATTTCCTGCTCCATCAAACGAAATAACTCCCGCAAAACCTCGGAATGATATCTTATCATCTATGACATAATCAGCAGAAGTATTGGTCGAATACATGATATAGTCAACTCTTCCGCTCTTGAGAGTTACCTTAACTGCACTGTAGGCATCAAGAACTCCGGGCTTTGAATCCTCTTCACGAACCATCGGAACTTTTTCGATGGATTCAATATATTTATTCGTTACGTCATACGGTTCAAAGACCGTCGTAAATACTGTATCGAGATTTGTTCCGCGGTTTCTGACAAGCATATATTCGAGGTTGCCGGCATGCGCATTGCTCTTGTTCTGCGGAGGCAATGCCTTTGCGAACGAAACCTCGCTTACAGGACTGTCATTAAGCATCGTGACACGGAGTCTTACATCGCGTTGCTTATCCATGACTTTCTTCCAATCCTTGACATTGAATTCAACAGTGAAATCCTTATCAATGGATTTATATGTGCGGACGTCTCGAAGCCATGTGTAGCCGCGCGGATAAACCTCAGATCCAACGCCACCGGGGTCCGGTCCGTATTTTACATCAGGACCCGCATATGTTCCGTAAATATTTCCTGCTTCATCCTTATACATTGGCTGCTCATACATGTCTCCAAGGCCGGAGATTGCCATATGCTCATCGGACTGGCTATGGAAGCTATAAAGATGGTCATTGCCGCCTTTTATATGGAAGAAATCGACACCATAAGAAATCTCATCATCGACATCAACCATAACTACCGATCTTCTGTACTCATCTGTGTCACTATATACATCGGCGCTTATATCCATAAGCTTTACTTTGCCCGAATCATCAAAGTGGATCGGAGTCTGCGTAACCTTGCGAGCTTCCTGCTCATTCTCGTCAACTACAACCGTGTTGTGAGAAATCGTTGTGCTTATCCACTGATAACGGTTCGGCTGTGCGCCCGTTTCTTCCGGATATCCGATATCAGGCGCAATATTGAGACCAAATGCATCAGCAAAAAGATTCAAAGTATCGCGGTGACCGTGCATATCATTCTTTCCAAAATAAATTGCAAAGTCACGATGCGTATTATTATAAGTTGATTCACTTGCAGAATCATACTCATTACCTGCGCGAAGTGCTGCAAAACCGTAACCTGCAAGCATATCGCTCGGAAGGCTGAGTTTGCCATAATTGTCTATTGCTTCTTCGATATCTTTTGTAAGCTGCTCCGGATCTTCATCAAGGATCGTTCCTCGGAGAGCCACATTACGTGCTTCATTTAAGAAATAGAGTGTCTGAGCAAGAAGCGGATCCTTTGTTTCCTTATACGCTTTGAAAATATCATCTTCTATAACCGCAATACCCGTTCCACCAATTGCACCTGAATCTCCTGTATGCGTTGTATAATAACCACCGAGAGTCAAGCGAATCTGTGCAGCAAACATCTTTGTGAATTTCGGATTCTTATAAAGGTCTGCCTGCGGATACAGCTCGAATCCGCGAAGAAGGTCCGCAACGCCGAGGAAGTGTGTTATCCACTCTCTGTTATAGCCCGGAGCATTTTCCTTGCCGCTTCCGTCGCGGTCGATATCCGCAATAAGCGATCCTGCAAACATGCCGCCGGAAACAGGAGTTGTTCTCGGGATCTTACCCGTATTTATACCAGATGTTCCCGCGACAGGTCCCGGAGCGAATATCCAATCGATAATCTCGCCGGATATCGGCATTCTGTTAAGAGCAACAGCTGCAGCCGCAAGTGATTTCTGGTGCATACCAAAGTTACCCCAGTGCTCACCGTATTTTGTTCTCTCGAATATCTCAACAAGGAGATTATCCTCAACATTCTTTCTGACAGCACCCGGAGTATCCTTGAGATTTACAGGGATAAGCTCACCGTTTTCATCTTTGATCCAGTTGCCTACCTCATCCTTCTCGTATTGCGGAGATTTTTCGGACAGATATGCAACAACCGCAGGATCATTATAAATCGGCTTAAATGCATCATATGCCTTTGCAAAGTCATATGTCATAAACGTACTCCAGATCGGGTCAACGATCGTTCCGTAATAGTCATCACCGCGCCATGTATGCCACCGGAACCAATCATAGCCCGGGAAGAAGTCAGCTACTCTGTCGAGAAGGATTGCGCCGGCTCTTCCGTATTTTGCTTCGCCTGTATAAACAAATGCGTCTGCAAGAGTATTTATTGCATTCCTGATTTCCTGGTCGCCCGCATACCATAAGCCGTTATGGATGAAATAGCCTATATACGTATATTGTACCGGTCCTCTGTATGCTCCATCAGTATACCATGCATATCCATTTCCATTATCATAGTAACGCGGATCATATCCCGGAACGGCTGATACATCTCCGTCTTCTCCTGCTATCTCTTTTGCTTTTTCAAATGAAATGTATGGCATTTTATATCCGAAGCCGTCGTCGACACCCCAACCGGATATACCGAGCTGCGTATCAATTTCCGGATATAGATCATTTGTAAGGTAACCGCCCTTTACATTATATCCGTAATAGTCTTTCCACTCCTGACTTTCACGTGCATTGTTCCATGCATCAAGCTCTGCTGTCCACTCAGATGTTCCGGGTGTTGTTTTCGGATACATCGGGAATTTGCCGATGTGCGAACATTCATTTCCCGCTTTCACATCCTCACAGACAAACATCTCATGATGCTTCTGGAGTGCTCTGTCTATCAGGAACGTACCGTCATCCGCAAGTCCGAGTTTATAGAAAGAACCGAAATCATTTGACGGGAACTGACGCCTGCACTCAGGACACTCAACCTTCCACGGACGCATCAACGGATTTGTTTCCCATACACTTCCGTATTTCGTTCCTATATCCGCCTTGCAGTAGCGGCAAAACGCCTTACCCGGATCGTATTTATGTCCGATATGATAGAATCTTGGTAATCCCTCGGAAACAACAAGATCATAAAGCACATCGAGATTTTCGACATAACGGTCAGCAACACTCTTTGCTGATTTAACCTGATTTCTCGCCCACGAATATCTTGATGCGTTTCTCTTTGCATTCTCGCGCTCTTCCATCGTATAAATCTGTGGGTCAACCGTTGCATCCCAATTTATATCGAGATAAGTCGGA
>JAZSHZ010000073.1:0-8360 GCA_045533555.1 Eubacteriales bacterium | reverse complement strand
TATCTCACTCTCTCCCGCGCGGCAGGAACGCTTTCGCGTGGCGAGGCACAGAGAATCCGCCTTGCAACGCAGATAGGTTCATCACTTATGGGCGTTCTCTATATTCTTGATGAACCCTCCATAGGTCTTCATCAGCGCGATAATGACAAGCTCCTTGCGACACTTCGTCAGCTTCGCGATCTCGGAAACACACTTCTCGTCGTCGAGCACGATGAGGATACGATGCGCGCGGCAGATTTTATCGTCGATGTCGGGCCGGGGGCGGGTGTCCACGGAGGTGAGATCGTAGCTGCGGGAACACTTGATGACATAATTGCGGAGAAGCGTTCGATAACGGGTCAGTATCTTTCCGGCAAAAAGAAAATCCCCGTTCCTTCCGAAAGAAGAAAAGGTACGGGGAAGAGTATAAAGATCATCGGTGCAAGCGAAAATAACCTCAAGAATATTGATGTTGAGATTCCGCTCGGAAAATTCACCTGTATAACGGGTGTCTCCGGCTCGGGAAAATCTTCACTCACAAATGAGATTCTTTTCAAGCACCTTGCGGCAAAGCTTAACGGAGCAAAGACTTATCCCGGAAAATTCAAAGAAATGCGCGGACTTGAACATCTTGATAAGATTATAGACATCGACCAGTCCCCCATCGGGCGCACGCCGCGTTCCAACCCCGCAACATATACGGGTGTTTTCAACGATATCAGAAATCTCTTTGCGATGACTCCCGATGCGAAGATGCGCGGATATACGAGCAGCCGATTCTCCTTCAACGTCAAGGGAGGCAGATGCGAAGCCTGCAGCGGCGACGGTGTAAATAAAATCGAGATGCATTTTCTCTCTGATATTTATGTCACCTGCGACGTCTGCCACGGAAAGAGATATAACAGAGAAACTCTCGAGGTCAAATATAAGGGCAAGAATATTTTCGATGTTCTCGATATGACTTGCGAAGAGGCATATGAATTCTTTAAAAACGTTCCCAGAATAGCAAGAAAGATAAAGACGCTCAATGATGTCGGTCTCGGCTATATCAAGCTCGGTCAGGCATCCACGACACTTTCGGGCGGCGAGGCACAGAGAGTCAAGCTCGCAACGGAGCTTTCAAAAAAGAGCACGGGCAAGACGATATACGTCCTCGATGAGCCGACAACCGGTCTTCACGTCGCCGATGTCCACAGGCTCATTGAAATGCTCTCGCTCCTTGCGGATGCAGGTAACACAGTCGTCGTTATCGAGCATAACCTCGACGTTATCAAGTGCGCCGACCATATTATCGACCTCGGTCCCGAGGGCGGCGACGGCGGCGGTGAAATCGTCGCAACGGGCACTCCCGAAGAGGTCGCGAAGGTCGCCGCTTCATATACGGGGCACTATCTCAAGAACGTTTTATAAGGAAGTGGTCTTATGGCAAAAACAAGAAATTATGCAGGGCTCTCGATGTTCCTGCTCAAGATTATCGCCATTCTTTCAATGCTTGCCTGCCATGTCCTGATTGTTTTTGAAGGAAGGTTTCCGAATAATATAGAAACCTTTCTCTTCTACTTCGGCAGGCTTGCCTTTCCGATTTTTGCCTTTTCCGTTGCTAACGGATGGCAGAGAACGCGCAACCGATTTCTCTATACCCTTCGCATCTTTATTATGGCGCTCATATCGCAGATACCTTTTGCGGTCTGCCTCAAGGGAGTCGAATTCACGAATGTCTACCGAACGTTTTTCAGCGCAAACCTGAACATCGGTTTCACGTTTCTTCTCGCCTGCGGATGCCTTGCCGTATATTCCCTTCTGCGAAAGATCGATTTTCCGATTCTAATTGCGCTCATATGCGCAGTTCTTCCCGCAATCGC
Source organism: Eubacteriales bacterium (assembly GCA_045533555.1). Taxonomy (GTDB): domain Bacteria; phylum Bacillota; class Clostridia; order Oscillospirales; family JAAYXM01; genus SIG480. The sequence continues at coordinate 6,519 of JAZSHZ010000073.1, read as the reverse complement.
CTTTGAGCTTTTGACTCCGTTTCACGTTGACTACGGCTACCGCGGAGTCGCGCTCATTCTCGTTATGTTCGCGTTTATAAATGACAGGTCGATGCTTTTTCTCTCATCGGGCGGAATACTCGCCTGGATGAGCGCACAGATAAGCCTCACCGCGATAACGGTCAGGACGGATATCTGGCTCGCATATCTCGCCTCGCTTGTTCTCATAACGCTCTACAACGGTAACCGCGGCGCACGCGCAAAATATATGTTCTACATATTCTATCCGCTCCATATGATAATTCTCATTCTTTTGAAAATGTATTTGGTTTGATAACGCAGAAATCCTCACTTCGGGACGAAGTGAGGATTTCTGCGTTATTCGACTTCAATACCTTTCAATTCAAGAGAATTGAGAGTTATTAACTCTTCTCTGCCCTTGTATATGAGTTTTACTGTTGCAGGGAGGTCGTAGTCCGTGTTGAGGAGATAGATTTTTTTGTCTCCGTAGACCGCGTAGCGCACTCTTTCGCTTCCGATGACCTTGATTTCACAATTTCTTGCGCTTGCGCTTATGAACTCTCTCGCAATTGCACGGTAGAAAGGATACAGCGCAGGGTTTCCGGGATAGTTCGTGCTTGTTATAAGGGTTGCAATGCCATCTCCGATTTTATTTTCGACAACGGAGACGAGCTTTTCGTTGCCCTCTTTCCAGAAGCTGTCGCTCAGGACTCCGATTGCCTCGCCGCCGCAAAGCTCAACCTCCGCATATTCGGCATACCCTGCGCTGAAAAGCGGATCGCCCATCATATCCTCGTTTACGGGATAGAGAATTTCGGGATTCAAAGAATCCTTTATAAACTTCGTTCCCGCATTCGTTTTGCGGCAATTTCCCGTAAAGCGGCAACCGAAGAGCTTCTCAACCTTATCGGACGGAGGAAGCATCAGCTTGCCATCGCGCGCGGTGTTATAATTGAGGTGTGCCGCGTTCATAAGGAGCTTTCCACCGCGGGCGACATATTCCGTGAGCTTATCCATATCCTCATCTGTCATACTGCTCCAACCTGCGAATATGAGATATTTATATTTGCAGAGTGCCTCGACATCCGATTCAATCGGTACAACATCATATGAGCCGTATGCAGGGAATGCTGACGTATCCTCATCTCCGTAGTTTGAAACATCCGACCACGAACGGCGCATTCCGATTTCTTCAAGAAGCTTCCACGAATATTCGGCATCGCCATATCCCCATTCTTCTCTTCCGAACTGATCCCAGACGGAAGTTCCGCAAAAGCCTCCCCACGCATCGTATCTTCCCGACACGAAAGCGACCTCCGCACGCGGTCCTCCTACGGGACGAATATCACGCTTTGCATATTCCGCAATATCGGACAGAACCTTTCTGTATTCCGTGCAAAGCTCGGATTTCACATCATGCTCCTGCGAATAGGCGTGTATCGCCTCGTCTCCGCTTTCCATCACTATGATGTTCGCACCGCTCATATATGCATATTTATATGCAAGCTCGAGTCTTTTTCTTTTCAGGATATCGCTGTGTCGGAAGCCGCCGTACCATTCGTGCGCTACCAGAATTCCCCATTCATCTTTATCCCAAGCGCGAGCGGCACCTCTTGCAAACGGGATATGCGTGTCGGGGTTTCCGTTCATCATTTCGAGAATCGGAAGGTCTATTCCTGCGGCAAGGTTATGCTTTATTACCGCCGTTGCCTCGATATTCACGACATTCGGCATATTGACCTCCCGAAGATTTCTGACATAGCTCTCAACCGTTGCAACATAGCCCTCCGTCGCTTCCTTCATATTGCTATAATCTGCGCGCGGCTGATTGGGAAGATATCCTGCAGGCGTATAGTAGCCTTCAAAGTTTGATGCCATCGCTGTTCCCGGCTCACTTATCGCATCACCTACAAAATACTCCCCTGCGACTTTGCAAAGCTCCGCAACGAAATCTTTATCGAACTGCTTAGCGCTTTCCTTCGGCGGACGGTTCGTTCCGAAATGGAAATATATCTTGTTCTCTGCGAGAAATTTTGCCCATTTGAGCAATGCACTTTTCTCAGTCACTTCACCGAACTTCGTCCTGATATAGACGAAATTGCAGCCGCGCTTTATGACTCGCTCGTGTATTTCATCGAGAATCCCCTCGGCATCAAACGAATGCTCTCCGATCTTCACACCGCACATAACGCGGTCTTTTTTTAATTCTGACATAGAAATCCCCTTCTTTGCAAAACAAGGGCGGCAGATTGCCGCCCTTATCTTTTTTATTAATCTTTTACTCTTGCATATGCGCTTTCATAAACCTCGAGAAGCTCAGGGAGACCGATCGACTCAAAGCCTGCGACATATTCATCAAACTTTGAAAGCGGCTCCTGACCGAGGAAGAACTTCGCTACCCATTCGGTCATATATGTATTGACAGCTGTCTCATATGTATCGCGGACCTTCTGCTCCTCTGCCGTAAATGCGAGGTACTGAGTCGGGTTGACATAGGGCATTGTGTGCTCAAGAACCATATCGCGTGTTTCTGCAATATCATCGGACTCAAATGCGAGGACGGATTCGGGATCCATTCTTGCAAATGTTCCGTATGTTCCGAAGCCATAGAGTGTGTCTGCCTGTGTTCCCGTTTCATCAGTTATGAATTTCTTCTTTCCGTCAACGATTTCAAATGTCTCGCCCTCTTTACCCCAGGAAACGAGCTCGATGGATTCATCGGAATAGAACCAGTCGATATACTTTGCGGCATTTGCAATTCTATGCTCATTGAGGTTGTTTGCGATAGACATTCCGACGGGGTCGAGGTTATATTTATTGACCATTGCGACACCCTGCTCGGTTGCAACGGGCGGAATCATTGCGTGGAGGTCAAACTCCGGATTCTGCTTTCTTGCAAGAGAATTGAAGAAGTCTATTCTCGTCTGATATTCGGGCATAATGAATCCGCGGTCTGTTGTGACAAGCTCCTGCCATGTTGCCGCATTGATCGTCATAAAATCAGTCGGGATAAGCTTTTCATCGACAAAGCGCTTGAAATATGTTATCGCTTCGAGCATTATATCCTGACTTGCGCCATAGAACCACTGCTCTTTCTCATAATCATAATAGAAAAGCGGATCGAAATAGGGATACCAGGAGGGGCCTCCCGTCTGCAATATCTTTATGCCGTCACGGACACAGAACGGATAGGATTCCGGATAGATGCCCTTGAGCTGCTTACATACGTTATAAAGCTCATCAAAATTCGTCGGCACCGGAATATTGTTCTTATCAAAGATATCCTTGCGATAGAGCCAGCAACGGACATTCTTGGATTTTTCGCGTCCGATAACCGGAGCGGAATAAACCTCTCCGTCATATGCCTTACGCGGGATGACGTTATTCTGATATTCCTCTTCCGTGAGTGAATCAAGCCATGCCTTATAATTCGGCATATAGTCAATCATATCATCAAGTGAAATGAGAGCGCCTTCGAGAACTCTTGTGTCTGTTCCCGGCTTATATGATGAATACATAATGTCCGGAAGGGTTTCGGGAGATGCAAACAAAAGGCCGATCTTCGTTGATGAATCACTTGCAGGATATGCAATGACATCAAGTGTTGCTCCGCAGCCTTCTTCGATATATTCCCAGACCTTCCAGTCTTCGCGATAGGGCCAGCTTGCATGGGATGCGATAACTACCTGGATAACATCATCGCGGGTAAGCGGATCCTTGCTTGCAAGCTCACCTGTCGTCTTTTCTCCCGTGCATGCGCAAAGGGTGAGAAGCATGATTGATGCGAGAATAAACGCGATTATTCTTTTCATTTCTTTTCCCTCCGTTTTTTAATCTTTATAAAGCACTGTCGCTTTTCTTGCATAGCCTTCTTCGAATATATATCCGTCAAAAGCATCCTCCTCCGAAAGCTCGGAGATGAAGACCTCGCGCCCTCCTTCGAGGTCACGGCTTCTTTTTCCGCAGAGCATAAACCGGGTGACGTTTATGATTCTCTCAATATCCGCGGTTTCGGTTTTTCCCGTCTCAAGCGAGGCGGAAAGCCTTTTGAGAATTTCCTTATAGACCTTTGATCCGTCTATCGTGAATATTTCAGACATTTTCGTTGTCATGACAGTAACTCTGAACGGATGCCATTTTGTGAGGCAGAGGCAATATGTCCCTATTACTCCGTTTTCGAATCTCACACAATAGAGCTCACATCTTCCGCCGTCGCGCTCGGTCTCGCCGATATAGCGGCAGGATATCGCATCCGCGCCCGCAAGCTCGGAAAGAGCCTCGCAGGCATTGACTGCATAGTTGAATTCATCAACACCCGAAATTATGTTTATCGAAAGAATCTCGCCGCGCTCCTCCTTCGGTTTTGCGAGGAAATCGCTGATTTCAACGGCATATCTCGAAGCGGATGAGCCGAGAATGAATGCGCCGCTATCAGCAAGAGCTCTGACTCTTTCAATATCCTTCACGCTCCCGACAAACGGTTTATCTATGAAGACGGGTTTGCCGCGCTCGATAAAGGGCATCGCGCAATCGAGTTTCTTATCCCAATTGCAACCCTGAAGAAAGCCGACATCACATTTTTCCGCAAGCTCTTCAACGGACTCCGCGCGGCCTTCAAGGGCATAATTTCTGATGAACCAGTTTATTTCTTCTTCACCGCGGAAGCCATCGTCATATACCATCGAATAACGCAGACCGAATTCGGGATTTTCACACATCACTCGGGCATATGTCTTTGGATGCGATGTATCAATACTTACAAGTCCTATTTTTTTCATATCTTATGCCAACTCCGATAATTTACTTAAATCAACCGCGCATTTCATCGGCTCGCCCGCAAAGAAGCACTCCGCCTCCTCGCAAACGTGTTTGCCTATATATTTTACGCCGTTGTTTGTGACACCTGCGATATGAGGAAGAAGGACGACATTCGAAAGCTTTCTGAGAATATAATCCTCGCTCGGCGGCTCGCCCGCGTTTGTGACATCAAGTATCGCGGTGAAGCGCTCTTTTCTGCATTCCTCAATGAAATCGTCCTCATTGATGAGAGCTCCTCGCGCCGTGTTTATGAATATCGCGCCATCCTTTATAAGCTTCAGATTATCGCGGTTTATCATTCCCGTTGTCGACGGAAGCACCGGCGCATGGAGGCTTATGACATCGCTTTCCGCCATAAGCTCGGAAAGCTCACACTTGCGCGCTCCGAAGCGCTCGCGGATCTGCTCCGCCGTAAGCGTCGGGTCATAGACGAGGCACTCGACATCAAAGGGCTTGAGAAGCTCAAGGAAATATCCCCCCGCGACACCTGCTCCGACAACGCCGATTTTGATTCCGCAAAAATCTTTTACTTTATGGTAATTTTCCTTCCAAAGCCCGTTTTTCAAATCATCTGGAAGGAAAAATGCACCCTTGCACGCCGCAATCGTCAGACCAAGCGTTGTGTATGCAACGTTGCGACTGTCTACTATTTTGGAGTTTGAAATCGGAATATTCTTCTCGATAAATTTCTCTGATATGACGGGACGAAGCGTTCCTCCGGCATAGACAACACCCGAAAGCGATGGGCAAACCTCAAGTATCTCCTCATCTATTCTCGGTGACCCCCACGAAACTATGAGAAAATCCGTGTCTTTGACGAAATCAAGGACATATTCCCTGTCCGAAAAATCGTCTCTGTCATAGATCCTGAGCTCGCCGAGCTTCTCAAGTCGCTCGAAATGCTCTTTATAAAACACTCTTTTTCTTTGAAGACCATTTACCAATACCGTTATTTTCTTCATACTCGCCTCTCCTGTCAACCGCTGTGTGCAAGGAGCGGAGAACTCCGCTCCTTGCATTTCATTTTTATTTTATATAGCCAAGTATTCTTTCGATGAATACCGCGACTTCTGCACGCGTCGTGTTTGCAGTCGGGTCAATATAACCGTTCTTTCCGTTGATAAGCTCTGCATTGACGAGAGCGGAAACCGCCTCTTTTGCATAGTCGGAAACGATACCAAAGTCCGGAGCGGTAACCGCCGACGTGTCAAATTCCTTTTCCATCGCCGAAAGTGCCCTGTAGACTATGACCATCATATCCTGACGGGTTATATTGTTTCTCGGTGCAAACTTGTTTTCACCAATACCATTGACAAGACCTGTGTTTCTTGCGATTGCAAGTTCTTTTGCGAAGTAGTCGCCCGATGCAACGTCTGCAAAGTTCTCTTCATTTTCGGAAGCTAACTTGAATGCGCGGACGAGAAGCACTGCGAAGTCTGCGCGCGTGATGTTGGCAGCGGGTGAGAAAGTATTCTCGCTTGTTCCCTTTATAATTCCTTCATCGGCAAGAGCATTGATTGCATCTTCTGCCCATGCGTGGTTACCGAGGTCGATGAATCGGACGTTTTCGGCTCCCTCTCCGAAGTAGCTGTCAGCATCGCCGACTGAGGGAGTTTTATCTACATTGTCGGTGGAGGACGTTGAATTATCCTTATCCTCCGGCTTTGTTGCGGGGATGGTCGGTGTGCTCGGTGCAGGTGT
>JAZSHZ010000172.1:0-3060 GCA_045533555.1 Eubacteriales bacterium | reverse complement strand
TTTAAACATTGCATTTAAGAGGGGAGAGGGTCATATTTTAAAGATCCATCTTCGCGGCGCAGTGAGGACAGAAGTCGCTTAAAAAGACACCGCGTTTTGTAGGATGACGGCCTGGTCGTTTTCGGCAGTTGGAGCAATGATGACCTTTTGGGGTTTCAATCCACCGAGCGTGTATAATAATTGCAGCATCTTCGCCGGGTGTTTCTTCAAGAAAGTTGATTGCGTGGTCGATGCCTGCCTGAGTGCCCATGCCAAATAAATCGTCAGTTGTTATCAGGCTTTTAAAGTAGTCCAAAGCTGAATCGGCGTAGATTAACTTGCCTTTCATTCTTTCTCCTCTATCTGAGCTCCACAATAACGACAATGAGTAGCTATGGAATCGATCCGATCTTGTCGATTGCAATTGCTGCAGACACCGTTACCTTTTTCATCTTTGAGAGTCCAGTGCATAAACACTATAGGAACTGCATTGATGGCGGGAGCTCTGCGAATAACCTCGCTGTCTACCACACAGGCTATGGCGCCGTCTTGCTCGATAGTGAACTCCGCTTCGAGAACTTCATCCGCATTAATCAAGCGCATTCTTCTCTCTCCGTTCTCTTTGCCATGGAGAATCGCTTTGTCCAGACTCATAGTGTGCAGACCTCCTTGTACGGGAATATTATACTGCTGAAGGAAATAAAAGTAAATATATATTTCTTGAAAGAAATGTAAAAACTGAAAATTTTTTTATTCCGATACAGCTTCGAAGAAAACAATGGTTACGCTGGTTTGATTTGCGTTACAGGTGTAACAGGTTATACCACCGGGATTGACGTTAGCAACGGAATTATAATCTTCGTCAACGAGATCGGTTCTGGTGTTGTATCCGAGAATTACGCCGGTGCAAACATATTCTTTGATTTCGGTGCCAATATCAAGGAAAGCAATGTCCCCAACTTCACACGATTTGATAGCATTGAAACCTTGGTGGCGATGATCTGCAATCAGATGCTGACTGCCAAAAGCAATATAGTTCGCACTATCTTTTGCGTCGGTTATAGCCTGGTCATATCCGGCATAAGCCGCTACGTCTACGCCGACACGAGGAATGGACCAACGACCTATGGCACCTTTGTCGATAGCTTTGATGGCACAATACTTGGAATCGATGTGCTCGGTGCTACCACAATAACCACAGGCCGGTTCAATAATTTCTTCAATAACGGGAACGGACTCAATTGCAATCTCTTCGTCATTAAAAGAGTCTTCATCATTAAGAGAGGTCACATTAACCTCGCCATTCTCGACAGACTCAACAGGAGAAATAACCTCTTCGCAGTTTTCGCTGCAGTTGTCGAAAGATATTTCAGGAGTGCCGGAGTCTTCAGACTTAATAATATCCTCTGCAGGAACATCGGCTGTTGCCGGCCCGAAATTGTACAGTACATTCGAATTGGGCTCGCTTATTATATCAGGTTGAATGTTTTCGCTCGTAATAACCTGATGGTTATTTTTCACTCTTACGCTCAAATCATCACCGAGCAAATGCTCTTCCTCATTATTAGACTTCTTAACGTCAACGCGAGAAATGTAAGGAGTAGATTCGTCGGTAGTAGGTTCGGGGGCAAGCTCGGGTGTAGGTCCTTCGGCCATGTAAGTGTCCGCGGAAATATGGGAAGTCTCCACCTGAATTAAAGAAAGATCTTCGGAAGAATTGGTTGCATAGGTGGAGGCTCCACGAGAAAAAATGGTACAGATAAGAAGAAGCACTGCTACAATATTTCTGGAAAGTTTCTTCATGAAAATAACCTCCTTTTGAAGTTTAAATTAAGCCTCTTAGGCTTGAGCGTTGCAGATTTATAAAGCTGTGTTGTATGCCTTTTTAATCGGCAACGAAAGTTAGGTTGAATTTGGACAGGTGCTCCAATGCGGAATAAAAGCAACCTCGCATTTATTTTCCGGTTCATCCGGAAGAGCTTGACGGCCGGAAATTGTTTTACCCTCATCAGTATAAAACCGTTCGTTGCCGTCGTTCTCGATAATAAAAATTGGTTCGGGATCTATGGGTACACTTCGGCCTGAGTCTGTGCGCAGCCACTCTATAAGCGCTCCGCAATTTTTGCAACGACTCAAATTGCAGACCTCCTCACGGTAAATTTTTCTATGTATCTTTTGCTTCGAAACGCTCATAACATTCCTGACAGCCTATGGAGTCGATGATGCTGCAGCTGATATAACCGTCCTGAAAAATTGTTACGTTGGCTAAGAGACAAGACTGTACTTTGGTTTGAGAATCGTCATATGGAATGTGATATTCACAGCTGGCAGTCGGATAAGTGGTTCCTCCGCGGCACCAAGGAGCTTGCTCCCCGGGCTTGTTCCACTCAGTCCAGAGTTTTCGAGGAGGATCGTTGGGGTGTGCTGCATCGTAAGGATTGACCTTTGCCCGATGTTCATCGTAACAACCTCCGTATGGACAACGGTTGCTCCACCATAATAAACAATTACGGCAAAGACATTTGTAGCACATTTCGTTTTCTCCTTTTTTAAAGATGATGATTGTATTTAAAGCGGCTGTTGTTGCCGGTCAGGGTAATTTCAGACACTTCAAAAACACCGCCGTCTCGATCGCAGTGTTCGGTCCATGCGCTGCCGCCGAATTTTTTGAGCAACTGCTTTGCATGGGTAATTGATATTCCGGAGAGTGTGTCGTCGATGCACTCGATGAGCGGCCACTTGTCTTCGGGGATAGTGCTCGGATATATTGAGCTTCCATCTTTGAGAATAACGGCGCAGCCTTCTTCAAATCGAATCATCTGATCGGAGTCTTCGGGGAAACGATAATAGTGGAGTCTCATAGCCGGTCCTTTCAATCATCGGAAACTGACTTCTCATCTGCTGCAGAAGAAGTTTTATTAATGAGTTCGACCTTGCGAAGATAAATACTTCCGCTCTTTTCAAAGAGTTTGAAGGTCAGACGAAGCTCACTCCCCAGGGGGATGCTTTTCATTCCAAGGCAGTTGTCGGTGTAAAACGTGGAGGCGAGAATCTTTCTGCCGTCTTCCAGTGTGAAATAGT
>JAZSHZ010000253.1:0-3002 GCA_045533555.1 Eubacteriales bacterium | reverse complement strand
CCGCCGTATTTCGGAGATAATCTCTCTCGGAGAAAGTATTCTCACATCAGATATTCCTCCTCAGTGCAGATACGGAATGGTTGCGAAAGACTCTGCCTCTTCACATTCTTTCAACCGCTTTGCAGGGCTATTGGAGCTTTTCCTCCTTGATCTTCACGAGAGTCTCCACCACACTCCTGACATATCCATAAAGGCTTCAAGCTCCTTTGATGAGCGTTTTCTTTTCCTTGCGGAATACCTGAAGGAACATATTTCCGAAAAACTTTCTCTTTCGGAAATATCCCGTAAATGTAATACCAGTATTTCAGGACTTCACCGACTATGCAAAACTCAATGCGGAACAAGTCCTCTGTCCCTTTTTATCTCCCTCAAAATCGCTCGTGCAAAACAGCTCATTTCCGAAACAAATATGAATTTCAGCGAAATTTCCGATGCTCTGGGTTTTTCATCAATACATTATTTTTCAAAGCTTTTCAAGCAGAAAACGGGAATGACTCCGTCGGAATATGCAAAGAGCATAGGCAGATAGCTTCGTTTATCGAAACAAGCGAAGCTCCCCTTATCCAATATTGTCAGCCGTGTCAATTTCGCAGTCTTCGTTTTTAATATTTCCTTGCAAACATAATATTTTCAATATAATAAAAAATTCCTTTCAGTCTCAAATTTCCTACAAAAGCATTGACATCTGTCTTTTGCGAGAATATAATGAAGGCGTGAAAGGATTTTCATTTTCAAAAGGTGATTTTTTATGGTACTTGCGATAGATATAGGCAACACTAACATCGTCATCGGCGGCTTTGAGGCGGATGAGCTTCGGTTCGTTGCCAGAATTGCGACAAATGTAAAAAAGACCGAGGATGAATATGCGAGCAAAATTCTCAATATTCTCTCGATCCATAATGTCAAAAGTGCGAATGTGGACGGCGCGATAATTTCATCGGTTGTTCCGCCGCTTAATGCGATTATGAAAAAGGCAATCAAGTTTGCATACGAAGTTGATGCGCTTCTCGTCGGCCCCGGCATCAAGACGGGAATAAACATCCATTGCGACAACCCCTCAAGTGTCGGCGCAGATCTCATATGCGCCTGCGTCGCCACGCATCATATCTATGGAAGCCCCTCGCTTATAATCGATATGGGAACGGCTACCAAGATTATGGTTATGGATGAAACGGGCGCGTTCATCGGTCTTTCGATCATCCCCGGTGTCGCAATCGCGCTCGGTGCGCTCGCAAGCGGAACGGCGCAGCTCCCGCAGATAAGCCTCGAGGCTCCGAAATCCGTCATCGGCAAGAATACGGTTGACTGTATGCGCTCGGGCGTCGTCTTCGGCAACGCCGCGATGATAGACGGAATGATCGACCGCTTCTGCGAGGAGCTCGGCGAAGATCTCCCTGTCTATGCAACAGGTGGCCATACGCCGACCGTAATTCAGCATTGCAGGCATGATATCACGATAGATTCCGACCTCGTCCTGAAGGGTCTGAATATTATGTATAACAAAAACAGGAGATAGTGTATTTCTCCCTCTGTTTTCCGGGGAGTTATATAAAAATTTTATGCGTTGTATCGCGCAAGGGTGCGAACGACAGCAAGGAGGTTTTTTCATGAACACACAAGGAAACAAAATGTCAACCCAAAAGATGGTGCTTTGTGCAGTTTTAACCGCACTAGTCATTATCTTGCAACTTATGGGCTCTTTCACGGCTTTTTTCGGACCATTTTCAACGGCTGTGGGGCTAATTCCCATCGCAATCGGAGCCATTCTGTGCGGTCCTGCAATCGGAGCATGGCTCGGCTTTGTTTTTGCTATTGTCATTTTAATGAGTGGCGGAGCAAATTTGTTCTTAGCATTCGATATTCCGGGAACAATTATTACAGTTGTTTCTAAAGGAATATTATGTGGACTTCTTTCCGGTCTTGTTTATAAATGGCTTAGCATTCTTAACAAAACAGTAGCCGCAATTTTTGCAGCAATTCTATGCCCTATAGTTAATACCGGTGTTTTTCTTCTCGGTTGCGCCGCCTTTATGCTCGATGATGTTGTGCAAATCGCTGAAGCGTTAGGAAGTCCAAAGACAGGAATGTCCGTTTTCATTGCTTTGGCACTCGGTAATTTTCTTTTTGAAGTGGGAATGAATACCTTCTTAAGCCCGATAGTCGTCAGAATTCTCAACATAAAAATCCGCGATTGAAACGCGCAAACGGCTCTCTCATCTAAGGGAGAGCCGTTTTTTTAATAAATTTAAACGACACGCGGGTGCGTTTTCTGCGCGACGATAGGCGGGAATCTCGCCGTAAACTCGGAACGGATGAATCCGTTCCCTACGGACTCAAAGGACGGAAATCCCGCCGAATCCACCAAACCGTGTTTTGCAAAATGAAAACTCAATTTAATGATATACTATGAAGCACAGATATCCGGGGGTATCGTGCTTTGCAGTAAAAATAACAAAAGGCAGATACTCTGTGTGCGCGCGGAGTATCTGCCTTTTTCTCGGGAAAAACTTGCAAAAACCAAAATTTTAATTTATACTAAAGGAGGTGCATAAAATGCACAATCAAAATGAAGAATTATTTATGACGAAAAAGAAAAAACCGTCATTCGCGGAATGGACATTGCAAAACGGCATCACCCAAAAGCCTGCCTCAACCACCGTAGGGGCGATTCACGAATCGCCCGCAAAAATAAGCAATTCACGCCTAACATCAACCACCGCAAAAACAAGCGACCCATTCCTCGAAGGCTTCTGGTCGGTTGAGGATAAACCCGAAACGGGAAAAAGGACATACCTTCAGCATAGAGAATCCCCGACTCAATTGTCATCTCGACCGAAGCGGAGAGATCTCAATGAGTCTGTGCGCCTTGCTCGAAATGACACTGGCTCCGCACAAACTAACGTAGGGGCGGGCGTCCTCGACCGCCCGCATTTCCACACCGATTCGATGGAATCGTACAAACCTCGTAGGGGAGGGGTTCCATCCCCTCCCGCGTTGTTTCC
>JAZSHZ010000221.1:0-14370 GCA_045533555.1 Eubacteriales bacterium | reverse complement strand
TTCAGCCTCGTGGATCAGAGCTATGGTCAGTATGGCTGAAAACGAAGTCAAAGAACTCCTTCCTTTTGCCGTCAAACGCGCAAACGAAGCAATAATTAACGCCTCCAGGCAAAAGATTCGCAACACTTGCAGCACCACAGAAAAAGCTGAATTCATTATGAACCGCGAAAGAAACAAAATTGAAAATCTTTCACTCTGGGGAAATGAATCAGACATAAGCAAAGCTACCAAAGAAATTATCTCAGTTGAATCAGAAGCTGAACTCTTTGACGAAGCACAGGATTGGTATAACTACACTGAACACTTTATTTTCAAGCGTTTAACGCGAGGATTTCCGCACGACCTGAAAAAACTTCCGAGAGAAAGACGTTTTCCGATGCCCGGTGGAATTTTATACAACGATATTGCAAATATCATATCACGGATCGACGGAAAAAAGAACCTTAAAAGAATCATAGACGAGACCGAATGGGATCTCGGTAAGATATTCGATGAAGCAACTATAAAAAAATATTTCAGAACAATTACAATGCTCTCAGATGCCGGTTATCTTGAAATAATTGATGCAAAGCCGATAACGGAAAATGATCTGACAGATGCGCTGAAAAAACTCGGAGTCAGCAACGGAGAAACAATCCTTGTTCATTCCGCCCTTTCCGAGCTCGGTTATGTTGAAGGTGGTGTTGATTCCGTCATATGCGCTTTGCGAAACACCGTTGGTCAGAACGGAACTGTTCTTGCACCTGCATTTACAACTCCATATATATATTTTGACGGCAGAATCAATAAAAGTATAAAATATCGTCCATATGACACACGTCCAAACGGCAGCTTGCGTGATAAAGGAATTTACACGGGAATTCTTCCCCGAAAGATGCTTAAAGAAACAGATTCAGCACGCTCACATCATTCAACACATGAATGGGTTGCTATCGGAGCAAATGCAAAAGAATACACCTCAGGTCATGGATTTCTTGATGCTCCGACCGGTGAAACATCGCCATTACATAAAGCATTGAATGCTGATGGTTCAGTTGTTTTTCTTGGTTGCGGTATTAATTCAAACACCTTCATTCACTATATCGAAACAATAGCAAAAGCACCGTATCTCCAAAACGCTGTTATATCTTACATTGACCAAAACAGCAAGACATGCTCCGCAATGATTGCGAACCATTTACCCGGTCACAGAAGCTTCTATCAGCGTTTTGAAGGAGATTTTTATAAAGAGGCAACAAGACGAGGACTTCACATTTATGAGCATAAAATAGGTCTTACAACGCTCTACAGAATAAAACTTCGCGAACTTTACGACATAGGAACTGAAATGTTCAAAAACGATCCCCTTGCAACATTGTGCAATAACCCCGATTGCACTTATTGCAGAAAATTCAGATAAGATAAAAAAATTCGGACAGAGAAAATTCTCTGTCCGAGTTTTTTATTTGTTTACATAATCAAGAATTCTCTTGAGAAGAACCGCGACTTCCGCACGAGTTGTATAGTCGTTCGGTGCGATAAAACCGTTCTTACCAGTTACAAGCTCCGCATTAACAAGTGCAGCAACAGCGTCTTTTGCATAATCAGAAACCATTTCAAAATCAGGAGATGAAATCTCATCCGTCTTGAATTCAATTTCAAATTCCTTCATTGCCCGATAAACAATTACCATCATATCCTGACGTGTTATATTGTTTCTCGGTGCGAACTTATTTTCACCTATGCCATTAACAAGACCTGTATTACGTGCTACAGCAAGTTCACTTGCAAAGTAGTCACCACTCTGAACATCATCGAAATTTTCCGCATTATTGCTCGTCATTTTAAATGCACGAACAAGAAGTATTGCAAAATCAGCTCGTGTGATATTATTTGCGGGAGAGAATGTCTTCGAAGTTGTTCCCTTTATAATCCCTTCATCAGCGAGAGCATTAATAGAATCTGCAGCCCATGTATGATTTCCGAGATCAATGAAGTGAACATTTTTGTTCTCACCTGTTTCAGGTTTTCCTTCGGGGGTTTCAGAATTTGAGGATTCAGCTCCCGGAGTTGTGGGAATTATTGTATGATCACCAGGTGTTGACGGTGTCGGAACCTTACCGGTGCTTGTGGTTGAACCATATATGGAAACGATAAAGTGGATCGTTCTTTCGCGTCCATAACTGTCAATCGCAGTGATTGCAAAATGGTTGTCTCCAATCTGACTGGAATCAGGTTTCCAAGAAATTCTACCCGTTGTTTCATCAATCATTGCTCCACGCGGCATAACACTACCGATATAAGCAACGGAAGCATCATCAGCAGCCTTAGCATTAACACTTGTTTCAAACTGACTTCCTGCAGTGCCTGAAACATCCGCCTTCTTATCAAATACAGGTCCGTTATCATCAACATTCGAAACAGGAACAAATACACGCTGACCTCTTTCTACGTTATAGACATAACCCTTTGTATTATCTGAAGAATCCTTAAGACTACGGATCGTCGTCGTTGCACCAATATTGAGTTTCACAAAACCATCAATATTTTCGGCACTTTCAATTTTATATACTGCATTTTGCAGCGTATCATTTTCAACAAAAACATACTTACCGGAAAGCTGTTCTGCATCAAACGGAGTATTCGGTTTTACGGTAATGCTATTGTCGAAAGTGAGCTCGTTTGTGAAGTTGACAATATTTCCGGTGAAAGCCTTCCGAAGCCCGGTCTTCTCTCCGATAACATCTCCGTCATGAACATAATTATATATATTCACTCCGTCAGCATTAAGACTATAGACACCAACAAAACCTCTGAAATTGAAGTTGATATTATCGTCTGTAAACCTATACAGAACATCGTTGTTTGTAGCATAAACTATATAGTCGACTCTTCCGTCAGTTCTTACAACCTTAACAGCACGAACTTCATCATCCACGCCTTCTGAGCCGTCAACAATAGATATATCATTTACTGCCGACATATCCGAAATATATCTCGTATTTCTGTATGGCTCAAATACGGTTGTAAAGAGTGAATCGAGGTTATTTCCTTTGCGACGCGCAATGACATACTCAAAAGTCTTGGGAAGCTGTGTTGTGCCCGAGGTCTGGATAACATATCCGCTCGTAAGAGCAACCTCCTGCAACTCAAAACCGTTAAGCATAGTCATTCTTAGATGTAATCCTTTTCCATCCTTAAGTGCACCGCGGAAATCGGTTACTTTGAAGTCCACCTCGAAATCATTTACATTTGCAGTTCTTCTGATATTTTTCATCCATGTGTAACCCTTCGGATAAGAA
Organism: Eubacteriales bacterium; assembly: GCA_045533555.1. Lineage (GTDB taxonomy): Bacteria > Bacillota > Clostridia > Oscillospirales > JAAYXM01 > SIG480. The sequence continues at coordinate 11,089 of JAZSHZ010000221.1, read as the reverse complement.
AGTCCACTGGAAACATTGCCCGATGGATCCTTACCGTACGGCACATCAGGTCCGGCATACGAACCGATGTAATTACCCGTCGCGGTGCCGTCATCCGTCTGATATGTCATATTTTCAAGACCTACAGTTTCAAAAATCTCATCCGACTGGCTATGGAAACTATAAATATGGTCATTTCCACCCTTGACGCGGAAGAAATCAACACCGTATGATACATCATCTCCTGCATTTATCATAACGAGAGTTCTTCGATAAATCGAAGCAACGTTATATGCCTTCGACGCATCAATATCCATAACCTTGACGTCTCCTGCATCATCAAAATGCTTGGGATATCCATGGATTCCAACATCATTTTGTTCAGACTCGTCTACCGTAACAGTGTTATGCGCGATAGTAGGTTCAACCCACTGCGATCTGTTCGCATCGGTGCTCTTAACCTCAGGCGTTCCGTTATCCGGCGCCATATTAAGTCCGTACGCCTCTATACCGAGGTTTAACGCGTCAGAATGTCCGTGTCCTGAATTTCTTCCGAAATATATCCAGAAATCGCGCATGTTATTACGGTATGTCGGAAGTCCGTTATCGCCATATGCCGCGCCGCCGCGAAGAATAGCAAAACCATATGCAGGCATCATTTCACTCTTTTGAGTTAAATCACCATCTATTCTTGCAAGAATATCTCGCTGGAGACTTTCCGGATCCGGCGTAAAGTAGTCATAGTGAAGTCCCTTTTCTGTGTAACCGTTTCTCCTATAGATGAACTCTGCAAGCTCATTCCCAAGATTCGTATCCTTAAGTTCCTTGAATCCATTGATCATCAGCTCCTGATCCCCGGAAATTGCGATACTTGCAGTCCAGCTTGTATCACCTATCTGCGCCGTATGGTCATCTGTAAGAACAACCGGTATTGCAGCCGTGAACATTTTTGCATACTTTGGGTTCTGATAAAGATCATACTTCGGGTCTTCGGTATACATATTAAGCATATCTGCACATTCATAAAGGTCCGCAATCCAACCAAGGTTATAGTTCGGCGCGGCTTCGTTGCCCATACCGTCGCGGTCGATAACATCAAAGAACTGAACACTTAAGTTTCCGCCTGCACAGTGTGCTGTACTTCCGTTTATAATACGTGAGCCCGGGCGATAAAGATATTCAACAATATCATTACTTTCAGGTTCATTGTCAAGAACAAGAGCTACCGCAGCAAGTGCCTTCTGTGCCTGACCATAGTTACCGCAAATATTTCCGTTCTGGACAGATCTGAATATTTCTCTGAGAAGTCCATTCTCAATATTAGCCCAGATCTTTTCACCGCTTGTCTTTGTATTTCCCGTAAGGCTCTTGAAACCAAACTGTTGCTGTTTCTTTGAAAGGAAACTGATAACCTGCGGATCGTCAGCCATAATAATCGGATAGAATGCATCGGCATCCTGTGCCCACGTTGTTACATACTCACAGTCATTGATACAGCCGAAAATCTTACCAAAACCGGAGCCGCCATGCGAGACAAGGTACATATTATCCCACTGTTTTTGCGAAAATGTCGGATAAAGATCACTGAGTCTGTCCATAAGGATTGCGCCGGCTCTTCCATATCTCTCATCACCCGTAAAGATATACCCACGATCAAACCAACGAATCTGGTAGTTAACTTCATCCCAGAGTTTATGGACATAATATGCAATATATCCATGACGCTCATCACATCCGTTAGCATACTTTCTTCCCGGCATATATCCAACGCCGTCATCTACTGCCCACATTCTACCGCCGATTATTTCTTCTCCTGTGGATGGATCAATTACAGTTCCGAGATCTGCGCCCTGCTCACCATTCCATGTAATATAATCTCCAAGCGGATCTTTATTATAGAGAGCATTGCCCGCCGTCCAAAGCTCAGGATACAAATCATTTTTCAGTGCATCTTTTTCGCCGTTCGCAACAGCTTCAGCATTTTTTGCTATAGCACGCTCACGGTCATAAAGACCATACTCATCAATACCACGGTCATAGAGAAGTCCAAAGTCATTTGACGGAAAAATTCGTTTGCATTCTTTACACTGAATCTTCCACTTCTGGCTGTAAACATTGACCGAATATCCTCCGGTTGCACCGGATCCGTATTTCGTAACAGTATCAACTCCGCAGTAGCGGCATATCTTATACTCTGGATCAAGCTCTTCTCCGACACGCTGTGAACGCGGGAGTCCTTCACCTGTCATATGATCATAAATATACTCGTATGTTTCGAGATACTTATTGGCGGTATTGATAGTTTGCTTGAGCCCCGCACTTGCCCAGTCATATGTTTTCATGTTTTCACGGGCTGCTTCACGACGCTCATATGTGTAGTATGTGGGTCCATCCTTTTGAGTTCTGTCGCGAATTTCAATCTCAAACGGCTCACTCGTGTAAATAACTCCATCGAGCTTGACCGATGCCGCAACCTTTACCGTTCCGGCTGAATTGCCCCTAACGTATGTAGTGTTTACTATAGTAGCATCGCCTTCAACAATCGTGAAACTAATCGGAATGCCGATAACATCAGCCGTACCTCCACTGTTGAAAACTCGCTTTATCGAAAGCTTTATATCTTCTTCAACAAATCCCCAATTATCGCCGACAATGCTGATTCCCGCTGTTCCGCTGTCATCCGTTACAAATATTGTTCTGGTTGTTTTTATTGAATACCCATTACATATAACACTGAGGGTAATCTTCGCCATTCCCATTCCAACAGCAGTAACAACTCCGTCGATGACGGTTGCGACACTTTCGTCAGATGACGTATAAACTATACCGACATCGGAATAATCTACCTCTGCACCATCAAGCATATATGCCGCAAACGAGGATTTACCTGTCTCACCTACAGAATAAACATTCTTTTCGAGAACAAAATCAACAGCAGAAAGAACATTTGAAGCACCTGTAAGAACAAGACTCTTCATTGTCAATTCTTTCGCAATATCTGTTTTATTCTGCTCAAAAACAACAAGATATTTGCCCGCTTTATCGAAATTAATCATTCCAAGATTATCCGTCACGGAATTAATCCATTTATTCTCAGAAACGCTTCCGTCAAAGAAGCTTACTGTTCCGACATATGTTTCATTATTGAGTTTAGCATCAACAGACTGACTTGTTGCGCCATCCTCAAGCGGAAGAATATATATATCACTCTCGCCGCTGTTGGAACGATTAGATTTTGCACTCTCAAGAGAGACATTGTATGCACCCGGAGCCGAGACATCAATCTCAAAAGCAACCCACTCATCCTGATAAGTAATCATTCGCAATCTCGGGACGCTTTCACCACTCGGATATGCATAGCATATAGTACTGCGACTATCAACCTTGACTTCGGGAGATGCTCCCCACCAAGCCCAGTTTCCTTCATTGAACTCACGGGTAATCTTTCTTATGTCATAAGCATTTGTTCCATAAGGAGACATCCAGTCTGCACTGCGCTCATTAAAACGATAATAAGCCGATGTGCCAGCGATTTCATACTGTTTTGCAGGGATTGTCACCTCAATCTCTCCGGTGGCCATGACATCTTCATAAATAACCGAAGCAACAACATTGCTCTTTCCACCCTGCTCACTCGCAGTTATCTTACCGGTCATTGTGTTAATAGTACCTGCTTTGAGATTACTGAGCGAAAACTCAGCATAAGCACCTGAAAGATCAATACGCTTTCCATCCGACATTATTCCGCCGACAACTTCAGCGCCGTATCCGTCAGCTTTGACCTCAACGCCGACAAGAATAGTCCTACTTCCACCGACGAGGTTAAGCGCAACCGGATACTGGATCTTTCCGTCATTGGATTCATTTTTGAAAATTACATAATAATTTCCTGCTCTTTCGAACTCAAGCTCATCTATCGTTGTCAGATTTCCTGTTGAATAATCGATCGTTCCGACTTTAGACGCACCATCAATGCTCTTTCCGACATAGATAGAAGCGGTCGCTCCATCCTGCCCGTTACCATGAGATACACTCGCTCTGTATTTGCCATCAATGGGAACATTTATTTCATAAGCAACATAAGATTCATCTTCCGCACCAAATCTGACACCGTTTGCAGAAACAGAGATATTCTTTGCATCAGTTTCGGCAAATTTCCAGAAATTATATGTGTCAACATATGTGGACGATTTATATTCACTTGCTTTTGAATTTGTGAAATTATAATTAAATGTATATCCCGAAGATCCCACCTCAAGAACCTTGACCGTTGAGCGCTTCGTGATCGATACATCATCCCTTGTTGCTGTTATATCGAGAGCTACTGTACCCTCAGAAACACCCGAAAGCACGTTTCCGTTAACAACAGCAACTTCGGGGTTTTCTGAAATCACAGAAAGTTTATAGCTTCCATTCACAGCTTCTGTATAGTCAGTGAAATAAATTTTTTCAATATCAATCGAAACGTCTTCACCAATACAGAGCTCATAATCCTTGACGAATATATTCTGTATCGTCGGATTCTTCTTTGCCGCATTAAAAACTATCTGCTGCGGGTATAAATTAGCTGAACCGAGTTCACCCTGTTCAATGCTTCGGAAAACAAGAATATACTCGCCTTTTTCAAAGAACGTTACATCACGAAGTGTCGTCTGCGGATAAGTCGAAGTACCGTTAACAAAGAAGTTTGCTGAACCGAGATTCTGCGACATTCCGCTCGTTATAGCCGCTTCAATATCAGTAGTATCAGCAGGAAGTATATGTATTTCACCTATGCCGCCCGATGTACCCGCAAGGTGATCGAGACGCGTTGTGTATCTTCCCGGAGCAGGAACATAGATTTTGAGTGCCGCCCAATTTCCCTTTGAAAGAGTAAGATAGAAGCCATAGCTTGCAGTCTTGATTCCCGTTGACTCAACTTTTGCACCGTGATATTTCCAGAATCCGTTCGTTCCGTCGTAATCAACACCTTTAAGCGGAGCACCGTCAGAAATATTAACTTCTCTGAAATCATACACAAGTGTGTATTCAGATTCGCGCACACCGATTATATTAACTGTAATACTCTCTTTATAGGTAACTCCGTTAAATGTAACCTCTGCCGTTACCGTTCCTGTTGCATTCTCCTCTCCTGCAGTTACGACGCCGCTCTCTATGTCAATAACAGCATCGAATTCACTCTGCAAACGATATCTGATAACAGCATTGGAAGGAAGAATTTCAGTTCCATCAGAAAGATATACTTTAGTAACTGTTGCAACATTGTTCGCAAAAACAATATCGGCATCAGCAGGAGCAAACTTCTGGCCGCCATAAAGCGTTACAACTGCGGGAGACTGAACAAAGCCATCTCCGCTTTCATATTTGAAAGCTAAAGTATGCTCGCCTGCCGTAAGATTGATAACAGAAAGTTTGTTTTCTGCCGAATCCGCAGAATAATCAATCGTTCCGACTTTCGTTCCATCTACATATATTGCACCGACAGCACCGTTATCATTCTGACTATGAGAAACTCTGACCTGATATTCACCTGAAGCAAAAACATTAAGCGTAACAGAAGCTTCGCTCTGCGCATCGGTACCAAAAATAATGCCGTCATCATTTACTGTAACATCTGTATTTGAATCATTATAACTCCAAAGATTGTGCGTCGAAGCAAAAGTTGAATCCTTAAATACTTCAGTTGTCGAAAAATCATATTTTGATGTGAATCCCGAATATGTTTCGGGAAGAACGGAAACCATCACTTCACGAGTTGCAATCGACTCGCCGCGCTTTGCTGTTACCGTAACAACAGTATCACCTAATCCGATAGCTTTGATATTGCCTTCTGCGTCAACAGTTGCGATAGAACTATCAGAGCTCTTATATTCAACAGTGTAATCGCCGGTCCTCGCAACAGTACAATTAGAGAGATATACTTCATTCACAGAAACTGCATCAGTTTCACCGATAACGAGTTCAGTTCTGTCTTTTGAAACAAAAAGGCTTTCAACCGCAATATCGCTACCACCGGTAAACTTTACCGACTTCAGATACATATTGCCGGATTTTCCGTTGCCGTTCCCATCACCGAGTCCCTCATTATTGACAATGAGAATATACTTACCAGGTTTTTTAAATTCTATATTATTACCGTCAACGTATACGTTGTCTGTCGTTGCTGAGGCGTAACAGTTGAATGTTCCTATTTTCTGCGCAGTCGAAAGCGACGAGGTCAAATCCTCCGCATCACCGTCAACGATATACATAGCCATCTGTCCACCCGATACACCCTGCAATACCCCGACATTGGTTTTATAGACCCCTGCTACGGGAACATTAAGCGTAATGGCAACAAATTGATTTAAATGCGTGCCAATTTGCAAGCCATAGCTTGTCTTGCGAAGTGTACTGAGTTTGAGCCCCGGCATCAACGAATGCGGCATCCAGAAGTTTCGTGTATGCGTTTCCGTGATATCATCCCAGGCAACATTAGCAATTTTCTTCATATCATATGTGAAGTCATACATAAGGGTATAATCGGAGAATTTGAGAACCTCACTGCTTACCGAAACAGTTGCCGTTGCACTTTTAGTAACTCCATTACTCGTAACTGAGATTTCAATCTCTGCATTACCCGCAGCGATACCCATTACTTCGCCATATTCATCAACAACAGCAATTTCGGGATTCTTGCTGACATAAGAAATTACAACGTCTTCATCCTCCAAGCCTGCCTGAGTCTTATCGCTCATATATGTATTCACACTAAGCTTACCCTTCTCATTGATACGAAGGCTATGCATATCAAACGAAGCCTTAACAAGCATCGGAACGCGGTTTTCACCGTTTGAAAGCGTCAGAATATGCGGATACATGCGGTTATTTGCAGCATATCCATCCGGATAAGTTGCATGATTCTTTATGCCCTCACCTTTTCTTGTCGAACGGAAAACGAGATAATACTCACCCGCCGTGTCGAGCGTAACCGTTCCAAGCTCTGTTTCAACGTCCGTTTTTCCCGGAATACTGTAATATGCAACCTCGCCGCCGACAGGAGTTGAGGAATCAATAACATCTGCTATATTAACGGTTGACGGAAGAATATATACGTTTCCGTAGCCGCCCGAGCTGTTGCTTCTCGAATGAGTCAACGTTGCCTGATATTTTCCCGCAACGGGAACATTGATTTTTACGGCGAACCATTCGCCGTCAACGGAGTTATTTGCCTCAACGCCTGAAATTGTATGCGTGTCTGTTTTCTTGAGATTCTTTGTCGCATCTGCCCAGAGCCACATTCCGCGTGTGTCCTCAATCGTCATCGTGCTGAGCATGACGTCCTTCGTAAGATCCGGGTTAAGGTCATAAACAAACGTGTTACCGTTCGGAATCATCGTGCTGTCAACCGTTACCGTAACCTCATCGGTCAGCGTTATACCCGCAGTTGTCGCACTTATTTCAATGACCGTCTCGCCTGCGGAAACACCGGTAATTTTACCCTTATTATCAACCGTTGCAACTCCGGGGTTTCTGCTCGTGCAGGTCAATCTTTCAACCTTATCAGCCGAAAGCTCCGTGCCATCGCTCATATATCCCGTGAATGCAATATTTGCCGATGCTCCGACAGAAAGTACATCTTCAAAGGATGCCGATAAATCCATCGGCAGCGCACCGCTTCCGGACGAAAGCTCTATCGAGCCCGGATACATATTGACATTTGCATTCTTTTCAGCGCAGTAAATAACGCAAATCCACTTACCCTTTGTCTGCTCCGTGACGGTAAACTTCTTATCGAAGGTAACGCTGAATCCGCCGACTGCACCCGTCGTATTCTGATAATAGTCGATATAATCGAAATTTATTTTATACGTATCATCCGCAATCGCAGTCTCAATATCCGTCGTCCCGGGAGGGAGAAGATATATGTTTGCATATGAGCCGACCTTATGAGCTCCGTGCTTGTGCGTTACGGTATATTCCCCCGCAACGGGAACATTGAGCTCAAGCGCAACCCATCTGTCAATCGAACCCGACTGAATCTGAGTTACATAATGTTTTCCACAAACATAGCCACGGATAGACGTCTCCAAAAGCTTCGGATGCTTTGAATGATATTGCCACAACTGATGCGTCCCCTCATATGAAGAGCCATAAGTCTCCATATGAGCAACGCTTATATCGTTTGACGTTATCTGATTCGGATTAAAGTCATACACAAAAGTATAACCGTCTGCCGCTCCGACAAGCGGAACCGTAGGAAGAAGCGTTGCCAGCATAGCGATTGCGAGCAACATTGATAACAATCTCTTTCTCATAATTACCTCCTGTAAATACTGCATATTTTCAATAATATAATTGTAACATACTAACTTTCAAATCGCAACATCGCGAAATAATTTTAATTTATTCAAATTGTGTTTTATACTTGAAAAAAACATAAAATAATGGCATAATAAATTTATCTTTAGTCAAGGAGGGTTATTGTTGAATTCACCGATTAAGTTTTTATCTGTTCATAAAGGTGTAACACATCCGCATATGGTCGATAATGCCATTATCGCTCACAACCGTGATATTGACTCATTCCCTCCGAGAGAGCTCACAATGCACGCTCATTCATATTACAATTTTCTCTATATAATCGAAAGTGACCCATTCCCACTCCAGTTCAACGGTTCTGAAGTTATTTTTAAAAGAAACTGGCTTTATCTCCAACCTCCGAACACACTACACACCCCAACCGATCAATTTGCAGGTTCAAGAATTTCCATATCCGTCCGTTTTGAAGTTAACTCACCTGAATTGGTGCACTCTTTAGGAGAATACCCATCAGTGATAAACTGTGACGAAGAAGCGAAATCACTCATCTTGAAAATAGGCGATTTTGAAAATCAACCATTGTCACAAAGCGAACTCAACAAAAATCTTCTTAAGCTTATCTCGATCTTTTTGAATAAAGAGCATCGCAAAACAATTCTTCCCTGCGAGAAAAATGACCCAAATCATTCTTTCGTTAAACTGATAAGGTATATGTACGTCAATTACGATAAGAGCATAACTCTTTCAGATATGGCCAAGGTCGTTCACATGGAATCAACATATTTTGCAAAAAAATTCAAAGCATCATATAATATGACTCCCATAAACTATCTTTATTCGGTAAGACTTTTCCGCTCTCTTGATATGCTTATGTATACAAATTTATCAATTGCGGTTATTGCCGAAAAGGTCGGGTTCAAAAAAGTTGCTTCATTTTGCACTGCATTCAAGCGCGCATACGGGCTTTCGGCAGGAGAATACAGGAAAGCCGCTCAGCAAAGGAAGTTTGATATAACAACATAAAACAACCGCTCATGCAAAAACGCACGAGCGGTTGTTTCTATTTTCCACTGACTTTACTGTCAATTCGCTCTTTCATCACACCTATTTTTCTGACAACTGCACGATAATTCGACTGAACACTTTCGATTATCCTTGCAGTTTTGGGTTTAAAGAACATATCAAGTTTTCCGACAAAATCGCATCTTTCTCCCGCAAAACCTGCCTTAAATCTGATAAGTCCGTCAAGCTGAGTTTTTTCCATATCTCCGGTTATGCCACGGAAATCATATATATTGCAATCATTTTCAATTGTCCACTTAATCATTTCCCATTGCATCATATAGTTTGGCATACGGTTACGCTCGCGGTTGCTGCTTGCACCATACAAGTACCAAACCTTATCACCGAAAAGTATTGCTATGGCCCCGGAAAGCAACTGCCCTTCATACTCCATAAGATATAACCTGAGATTATCCGGAGCAAGCGCATCATACATATCTTCAAAATATTTGAGACTTCTCGCCATAAAGCCATCCCTGACCGCAGTCTCCTTCATAATCTCGACAAATGCAGGTAAATCTTCTTTCGTTCCTATTCTGCTTGTTACGCCTTTTTTTGCCGAAAGACGTACGTTGTAGCGCGTCTTTGAATGAAATGCAGCAAAAATTTCCTCTTCGTTTCTCCCATTTATCGGAAGCCTGAAGACATATCTTGCCTGAAGATATTCAGGGCGATGCTTTGTATTATTCACCGAAAAACCTGCATTACAAAGTTCTGAAAGATACGGGTCATCATCCAGAATATCCGGATCGATAGAAAGCTCATATGCATTATACTTTTCGCCAAGCTTTCTTGCTTCAGCAAGAAGTTCAAGAAGAGTCGCCGTGTCATTATCCGTTGTTACAGGTCCGCGCGGACAATACATATGCGTAAGTTTTGTTTTGGGGACTTTACTTGTCATTATAAGCATACTGCCTTTAACATTGCCATCCTCATCACACGACATAAACGAATCACATTTCCATGGTTTTTTAAACGCAGCCCATTTAAGAGATTTAACAAAATGTCCTCTCGGATGAGATGCTATAAAGCTCTCATATTTTTTTGCGGTTACCGCATCAGTTACATACTTAATCATATTATCTCATTCCCTTTTTTCTTCTGACAATACGCGCCGCCCTTTTAATGGTTTTAACATAAAAATCAGATAATTTATTATATACTATATCAATTCTTCCGACAAAACTGCAAAGCTCACCGCCAAATCTCTTCTTGAAACGCACAAGGCCTTCGATCGGAGTGAGCTTATCTCCCTCTCCGGCAATACCGCGCATATCATAAACATTGCAACCGTTATCACGCGACCAACGCATCATTTCCCATTGCATAAGAAAATTCGGCAACGTTTCCTTGAATTTATCATTACTTCCTGCATACATATGCCACGTTTTCTTTCCGTATCGCAAAAGAACAGATCCCGCAATTGCTTCACCTTGACATTCAACAATAAAAATCTTAAAGCAATCTTCACCAAGCGAATCAAGCATATCATAAAAATATTTCTCTTTTCTTGGCGTAAATCCATCCCGCAAAGCCGTCGATGCAAGAAGAGAGCAGAAAACCGGGATATCATTCTTTGTTCCGATGCGGCATTCCGCTTCGCTTTTGATCGCTGTTCTGACACTGTAGCGTGCTTTTGAATGATATGAATCCATCAAAGCATCATCATCTTTATCAACATTGATTCTATATACCGAAAACGGCTGAAGAATAGCATTGTCCAAATCGTTATCAAGTCGGATCGTAG
>JAZSHZ010000300.1:0-3976 GCA_045533555.1 Eubacteriales bacterium | reverse complement strand
CGCTTGGCCTTCCGACTTATGCTTTCAAAATTTGAAATTGCACTCAAGGTATGTTATGAAACGGAGTATTGGCTTGAACTTATTCAAAAATCCGAGATTTTTACCGATTATGTTCTGAAATCCCTTTTGCACGATTGCGGCGCAATCAGACGAATGTTGATTTCCTCTATTAACACCACAAAATCAAATACAGGTAATTAAGAATCAATATCTACCCGATAAATGTGAATTTGACGAAAGGAGGACCGTTTGTATGTCAATAACTCAATTATTACATTTAAAAAATGCTTCTAACATCGAGCTGTCGAAACAGCTAGAAGGAGATATCACTTATTCTGTTCTATTCCGCATTTTACAAAAGGATTGTACCGATATTTTTTACAACGAAGGAGTAATTGTCTGTTATTCCAATCCCCCATATCCAATATGGGTTTGGTGTAAAGATGTAAGTAAAACAAGCGACATAATAAGCATCGCCAACTGTATCAAGAGAAACTATCCATTAGATGAAAATTACAATATCATTATGGGTTATGATGTATTGGAACAATTGAAAAAATGCGATAGTTATTTTGAAAACGTTTCATTTAAGATGGAACTCTTTTCATATCAGTTAAGGGAAATAAATGAAATCGATTACTCATGCGACGGTCATGCAATGTTAGCTGAACTTGCGGATTTAGACGTTATAGCTTGCGCTTTTAAGGATATGTATTACGAAATGGAAAAGCTAGTTTTCAGCGCACAAGAATGCAGAGAAAAAGCGCTTGGTCTTATAAATAACAATCAATTATACGTTTGGAAAAATAAAAACGGCGAAATAGTTGCTCTCACTTCAAAGAAAATTGAAGGTAAATATGGAAGCATAGGTTCTGTATACACATTTCCGATGGTAAGAAGAAAAGGATATGCAATCAATCTTGTGCACAGAGTTTCGCAAGAACTGCTGTCAAATGATATCACGCCTATCTTATATACTAACGGCAACTACATTGCTTCTAATGAATGCTATAGAAAAATCGGCTTTGAGCAGGTTGGACGAATTTGTAACATCAAGAGATAAATTCCAACTTGTCAATGAGTTTGGTTTTATTATTTACAGACTATAAAAATGCACCTATCGTTAAAATTGAACCCATTTTTTGCAAAAAAAGTGAACCCATTTTGCCAAATGAACCCATTAGGATTTTGTATCCTTTTCAGCAATTACTCACAAACGCTACTCAGACGAACACCTACTTCTTTAGCGGCGGGTTCGCCGTCAAGGTTTCGCTCTGATACGAACAAAAAACGCCATCTTAGATGAAAGTATAAGGTGGCGTTTTTTGTTATGTTATATCTCATCAATCTTGATAAGATTGGTATTGCCGGAATGTCCCGCGGTATCTCCAACGGTGATAACAATACAATCTTTTTTCGACAATCCGAGTTCCTTTGCGGCAATCTTCTTTGCTGTATTCAAAATCAGGGCTTACCGCCTACACAAGCGGCAAGCCCTTTAGAATTTGTCTTTACTTCAACAGCGAAATTGCATCGCTGATATTTTTTTCAAGTGCCTCGCGACCGTATTTATCAACCTCGGCTTTGTTCTTTTCTCCGTGGGTGAGGCATCCTGCACCGCCGATACAACCGCCGATACAAGCCATACCCTCAATAAAGTTGCCGTCGAGAATACCCTTGTTCAGCTTGAGAAGTGCCATACGGCAGGCTTCAATACCGTCACATACAACAGGCTTGATCTCAAAGTCGATGTTTTGCTCTTTCATAGCCTGTGCCGCTGCATCGGTAAGACCTCCGCTTCTTGCGAAGATACGGCCGAAGTAGGATGCGTTATCAAGAACGCCTTCCTCCAAAGAGGCAATGTCCAAATCTCGGCTGTCAAAGAGAGCTTGAAGCTCCTCAAAGGTAAGCACGCAATCCACGTATTGCTTGACCTCCTCGAGCTGTGCCTCAGCCTTTTTCGCGGTACACGGACCAATAAAGATAACCTTTGCGTTCGGTGTGGTTTCTTTGATGTACTTTGCAAGAACTGCCATAGGCGACATATTGTGAGAAATATGCTCAACGAGATTCGGGAACTGCGATTTAATATACTGCACGAATGCAGGACAGCAGGAGCTTGTAAGAAGTCCCTTTTCGGAGAGCTCCTTTGCCTCTGCCATAGCAACCATATCCGCACCGAGAGCTGCCTCGACAACATCGTGGAAACCGAGCTTTTTCAGTCCTGTTACAACCTGACCGAGCTTAGCGTAAGAGAATTGGCTCGAAATTGAGGGAGCGACTACGGCATAAACTCTGTAATTTCCGCCGCGAGTATTACGCTCGCTCTTTTTGAGAATATCAATGGCATTGACCATATAGGATTTATCCATAATTGCGCCGAAAGGACACTGATATACGCAAGCGCCACACTGTATACACTTGGAGTTATCGATCTTAGCCGCCTTCTCCTCGTTCATAGAGATAGCTTTTACCTTGCAAGCGTTCTGACAAGGACGCTTGCGGCTGACTATTGCGGTATAGGGGCAAACCTTTGCACACGCGCCGCACTCTTTGCACTTGGATTTATCTATATGTGCAACGTGATTGTGATCAAAGGAGATAGCTCCGAACTTACAAACGTCCTCGCAGCGGTGAGCGAGGCATCCGCGGCAAGCGTTGGTGACCTCATAGCCGCCAACGGGACATTCATCACAGGCGATATCGATCACTTCAATAATATTGGGATTATTCTTGTCCCCACCCATGGCAATCTTGACACGCTCACCGAGTATGGCACGCTCCTTGTAAACGCAGCAACGCATGGTTGCTTCCTTGCCTGGAGCAAGCTTTTGGGGAATATCCATAATATTCTCAAGAAGCTTATCCTCCCACGCAAGGCGTGCTACTTCGCGTAACACTTTATATTTCAAATGCTGTACTTTGGTATCAAATTTACGCATTTTACACCTCCGTTAGGGTGACAGTAGATATACAAACTCGTTTATAAAAGACATATTTTCCCCAATTCGTCGTCAAAAAGCTTCGAAATATCTTATATTTCTTCATCTTTTTTCCTTGACTTGAAATAAATCTGTTCTTTTATAAATTCTTCGAACTGTCACGCAGTTATTTTTGATTGATTTTTGTGTTTGGTGAGTGAAATAAGGTAAGACCTTATGAATGAAGCAAGCGCAAAAAGCGCCAAAAAGAACGCCGCGACAGCGAGTTCTTATATCTACTGTCACCCTAAAAAAAACTTACCTTGATGCGCTTGCCCATCTTTTTAAGACACGCGGATAATTCCTCGACCAAGTTCATTTTGATATTGAAGTTGATGGGAAGGTCGGGGTTCTGATGGGCGGGGTTTACCGCCCTTCCCACGTAGAAGTTAATATCCGTTGCTTCCTCAAACAGAAGTCTGCTTATGAGAGATGCACCGTCCTTCTTGAAATTCCACTGCTCATATAGGGCGTTCTCCCCAAGGTAATCCTTTGCATACTGAATGACCTTGTTCATTGTGATAACGCCCTCGGTGACAAGATCGACACCTTCAATATGGGCAATGGGAGGAATGTCACTACGTTCAAAGCTGAGGCTTACCTCAACCTTTTTGCCAAGATATTTTGCCGCAATAGATGAGGTCGTACCGCCACAGATAATGTGCTTTCCCTCCTTTGAGAAGAACAGCGACATCATTCTGTTTGCGTCATCACGGTTTGAGGGAGGACCGAACAGAATGTTCATAGGCTCTCTCTTTCTGACCTTTACAACGCAAGCGGTAGTATCATCTCCGGGCTTGTGACCGTAAAGCTTATCGCATTCGTCAACAAGCATCGTGGAAAGGTTCTTTGCCGTATATCCACCTGCAACGAGCGCTTGCATATATTCAGCAATATCCTCGCGCTTCCATCCGAAGTTGTATTTACCGCCCATACCTGCATGAGGACATCCGTCGCTCATTGCGATAAACACGTCATCCTCCCTGAGCTTGATT
>JAZSHZ010000131.1:0-9310 GCA_045533555.1 Eubacteriales bacterium | reverse complement strand
TTGCAGCGCCAACATCAGCAAGAACAACATCGAAGGAATCCTTCTCTGCTGCAGCACCAGCATCTGCACCACCTGCAGCCGGAGCTGCGGCTGCAACAGCAGCTGTTGCGGAAACGCCAAACTCTTCCTCGAGTGCCTTTACGAGCTCGTTGAGCTCAAGAACTGTTAAGCCTTTTACTTCTTCAATGAAATTTGTGATCTTCTCAGACATGTTATTTACCTCCTGATAAATTTAATTATTTTTTATTATTTATTCGCGGGGATTATTCAGCCGGAGTTGCTTCCTCTGCGGGAGCTTCCTCAGCTACAGCGGGAGCAGCTTCTTCAGCTGCAGCCTCTGCTGCGGGTGCGGAGAAATCGATCGGGCCTTCCTTCTCAATCTTCTCAGCAATTGCTTTAAGCACAAGAGCGAGACCGAAGATCGGACCCTGCAAGCCACCAACAAGACGACCAAGGAGGATTTCCTTGCTCGGGAGGTTTGCGATTTCCATGATCTCTTCGACGCTGACAACCTTGCCATCCATGAAACCTGCTTTGATGTTGTAGATATCTTCGTTCTTCTTTGCGAACTCAGCAACAACCTTAGCGGGAGCGATGACATCATCTGCGCTCATAGCAAGAGCAGTCGTTCCTTCAAGAACACCGTCAAGTCCTTCAAGACCTGCTTCTTTTGCTGCGAAACGGATAAGAGTATTCTTGATAACCTTGTAATCGACGTTATTCTTACGCATCTCTGCGCGAAGCTGTGTGTCGTCGGCAACATTGATACCCTTATAGTCAACAAGAACACCGCTGCTTGCATTTTTCATCTTTTCAGCGAGCTCTGCAACTACCTGCTTCTTCTGTTCCAAAACCTTTGCACTGGGCATTTGTTTCACCTCCGTCATAATATTTAATAAATAAACCCATGCGCATTAAGACGCATGGGTTCAAATTACATAAATTCACAAAGTGATTCTATAATTTGCTCCTCGGTAGGCCGATTAACGATTATACCTTGCGGAACCTACTGTCTTAAGACGCATTTAATATTATAGCAAATATTGACAGATTTGTCAATAGCTTATTTTAGCCAAGCAATTTTGCTACGGAAACCTTGATACCGGGGCCCATTGTCGATGTTACGACGCAGGAACGGATATATGTTCCCTTTGCAGCTGCCGGCTTTGCCTTGATAACAGCACCAACGAGTGTGTTGAAGTTCTCTGTGAGCTTCTCTGCACCGAAGGAAACCTTACCAATCGGGCAATGGATGATGTTTGTCTTATCGAGACGATACTCGATCTTACCTGCCTTAAGGTCAGCAATTGCCTTAGCAACATCCATAGTAACTGTTCCTGCCTTCGGGTTCGGCATGAGACCCTTCGGACCGAGGACTTTACCGAGACGGCCAACAACGCCCATCATATCGGGAGTTGCAACAACAACATCGAAATCAAAGAAGTTGTCGTTCTGAATTCTTGCGAGAAGATCCTCTGCGCCGACTACGTCTGCGCCTGCCTCCTCAGCCTCTTTTGCCTTATCGCCCTTAGCGAAAACAGCAACGCGAACTGTCTTACCTGTTCCGTGCGGAAGAACAACCGCACCGCGAACCTGCTGATCAGCATGGCGGGAGTCAACACCGAGCTTGATATGGAGCTCAACTGTTTCGTCAAACTTTGCCTTGCCGAATTTGCCTAAAATGTCAAATGCTTCTTCGATTTCGTACTGTACTGCACGATCGACAAGCTTTGCACTTTCAATATACTTTTTTCCTCTACGCATAATATTAACCTCCTTGTGGTAGTTTTCGGGCTTTAATTTTTATAGCCCTCCCACGTAAGTAACATCGGCTATCGCCGTGTTCTGCGGTTGTGATTACTCCTCAACCGTGACGCCCATGCTTCTGCATGTTCCTGCAATCATGCTCATTGCATTTTCGACTGTAGCCGCATTAAGGTCGGGAGCCTTGAGCTCAGCGATCTTTCTGAGGTCTTCCTTGCTGATCTTTGCAACCTTTGTCTTGTTCGGGACGCCGGAGCCGCTTTCGATCTTGCAAGCCTTCTTAATAAGAACCGATGCCGGCGGTGTCTTCGTTATGAATGAGAACGAACGGTCTGCATAAACCGTGATGACAACCGGGATAACAAGTCCGATGTCGTTCTTTGTGCGCTCGTTGAATTCCTTTGTGAACTGAACGATATTAACACCGTGCTGACCGAGTGCCGGACCAACAGGGGGCGCCGGAGTTGCCTTGCCTGCCGGAATCTGAAGCTTAATAAATCCTACTACTTTCTGTGCCATGATATCGCACCTCCTTAATAAAATGTGGTAAATGGCGGCATCATTTGCGCTTCGGGATTAAGAAGCCTCTCCCGTTATATGCGCGGATACCTCCCACGTCGGACGCATTTACGACCGAAGTTATGCCAAAGCGCTTTGCGCCTGCATACAAAATAATTAAATTTCCGAAACAGGTTCAACCTGATCGGGTTCGAGCTCGACCGGAGTCTCTCTTCCGAACATGGAAACGATGACGCGGATCTTGTTTTTATCAAGAGCGATCTCGTCTACCACACCGGTGAAGTCCTCAAGCGCACCGTCGATAATCTTGACGCTGTCGCCAACCTTATAGTCAATGATGAGCTCATGCTTCTCGACTCCGAGATTCTCAACCTCTTCATCGGAAAGCGGAACGGGCTTGCTTGCCGGACCGACAAAGCCTGTAACTCCGCGGGTATTGCGGACAACATGCCAGCTTTCATCAGTCATTACCATTTTGACAAGAACATAACCCGGGAAAATTTTGCGCTCCGTCTCTTTACGCTTGCCGTCTTTAACCTCGACAACCGTCTCGACCGGAATGTTTACAGCATAAATGAGATCATGAAGCTTGCGGTTTTCAACCGCCTTCTCAATCGTTGCCGCAACTGTGTTTTCATAACCGGAGTATGTGTGGATAACATACCATTTAGCATTACCTGCCATCAAACTGCTCCTCCGTTATTAAAGTCCCAATCCGGAAAGGAACGAAACTCCGGCATTAAGACCTAAATCCATTACCCATGTAATAACGGCGAAAATCGCGCAAACGATAAGAACGATAACCGTGTTCTTATAGACCTGAGCAGGAGTCGGCCACGTGACCTTCTTAAGCTCACTCTTCATTTCACGGAACCATGTCGCAAGACTGCGTCTGTTCTTTTTTTCAGTGTTCTTCTCTGCCATTCGGTGCACACCCTTTCATTTGTTATTTAGAAAAGAAAAACAATTACTTGGATTCTCTGTGAAGGGTATGCTTACGGCAGAACGGGCAATGCTTATTAAGCTCGAGTCTGTCCGGAGTGTTCTTCTTTTCTTTCATTGTGTCGTAGTTTCTGCGCTTGCATTCTGTGCAAACGAGCGTGATTTTTGTTCTCATATTTTTCGGCCTCCAATGTTATTTTGCCTCCCTGACAAGCCTTTACGGCTTCGCGGAAACTTTAATTTCTCCCGCACAGGCTCATTTTCCTGCCTCCTAAAAAAGGACACAAAAAAATAAACCTTTCACAGGTAGTTTTGATTGTACCACAAAATCCACCTATAAGTCAAGAGTTTTTTTGAAAATTATTCTAATTCGAACATTCCCGTATAAAGCTGATAATATTTTCCCTTCTCGGCAAGAAGATCCTCATGCGTTCCGCGTTCTATTATCTCACCGTTTTCAAGCACCATGATCGCATGTGAATTTCTTACGGTTGAAAGTCTGTGGGCAATGACGAAGACCGTCCTTCCCTCCATCAGCTTATCCATTCCCTTTTCTATCAGAGCTTCCGTTCTTGTGTCTATCGAGCTCGTTGCTTCATCAAGAATCAGGACCGGCGGGTCTGCAACCGCAGCTCGTGCAATTGCAAGAAGTTGCCTCTGCCCCTGGCTGAGATTTACACCGTCCGATGTCAGAAGCGTATCATAACCGTCAGGCAAATGCGTTATGAAGGAATGCGCATTCGCAATCTTTGCAGCGCGGACTATTTCTTCATCCGTCGCATCGAGTTTTCCGTATCTTATATTCTCAGCGACCGTCCCCGTGAACAGATGAGTATCCTGCAAAACCATCGCAAGAGAGCGGCGAAGATCACTCTTTCTTATATTATTGATGTTGATTCCGTCATACGTTATCACACCGTTGGGGACATCATAGAATCTGTTTATCAGATTCGTTATCGTTGTTTTACCCGCACCCGTCGAGCCGACAAAGGCTATCTTCTGCCCCGGCTTCGCATATAGCGATATACCGCGAAGGACCGTTTTCTCCTCGGTATATCCGAAGACGACATTATCAAAGCGGACATCGCCTTTTACTTCGGTATAGCTTCCGTCTTCCGGATTCTTCCACGCCCAGATACCCGTTCTGATATCCGATTCCGAAAGTGTTCCGTCTTCATTTCTTTTTGCGTAAACGAGAGTTACCTTGCCTTCATCCGATTCCGGCTTTTCATCAATGAGCTCAAAGATTCGCTCGGCACCTGCAAGCGCATTGAGTATCGAATTGAACTGCTGCGAAATCTGCGTTATCGGCTGGAAGAACGAGCGAGTGGACTGAAGAAATGATGCGACAGTTCCTATATCGAGCATTCCCGTAATCGCAAGAGCCGCACCTATGCTTGCCGTCAACGCATAATTAATATAAGAAAAGTTATTCGTTATCGGCCCCATGACACTTGCAAATGTATTTGCATTTGAAGCGGCAAGGAAGAGCTCTTCGTTTATATCCGAGAATTTTTCCTTTGCTTCATCCTCATGGCAGAAAACCTTGACCACTTTCTGCCCCTCTATCATTTCTTCAATATATCCGTTTACGGCGCCGATCGCCTTTTGCTGACGCTTGAAATACTTTGCGCTCTGCTCTCCGATTTTCTTTACGACCACCGTTATTACAAACACCATTATTATAATAAGAAGAGTCAGAATCGGGCTGAGTATGCACATAAGCGCAAAGACGCCTATTATGGTTACACTTGAAGAAAACATCTGCGGAATGCCCTGGCTGAGCATTTCACGCAATGTATCCGTATCGTTTGTGAAACGGCTCATTATTTCGCCGTGGGTTCGCGTGTCGAAATATTTTATCGGGAGCGATTGCATTTTTTCAAATGTCGTCGTCCTGATCTTTCTCATCGTTTCCGTCGATATCGTCATCATAAGTCTGCTATAGAGATACGAGCCTGCGGCGCCTATCAGATAGATGCATCCCATCATCACAAGCTTCATTATGAATGCCGAGACATCAAAGCTTCCGCTGCGAAGCCCTTCTTCTATGGAATTTATGATGGGTTTCAGAAAATACGTTCCGCAGACACCCGCAAGCGAGCTGCATATAATTCCGAGAAACACGAATATGAGCAGATGCTTCTGACTTCCCATAAATCTGAGAAGACGAAGTACCGTCTGCCACGCATTCTTGGGCTTTCTCACTCCGCGCATACCGCGGCCGCCGCCCGGGCCTCTTCCCATTGGTCTTGCCTGCGACATATCAATCCACCACCTTCTGCTGAGACTCATATACCTCGCGGTATATTTCATTTGATGAAAGAAGTTCATCATGCGTTCCGATCGCGTCGATCCTTCCGTCATCAAGGACGATAATCCTGTCCGCATCGCTTATTGATGAAACACGCTGTGCAATTATTATTTTCGTTGTGTCAGGGAGCTCACTTCTGAACGCATCCCTGATTTTCTTATCGGTCGCCGTGTCGACCGCGCTCGTGCTGTCATCAAGAATAATTATCTTCGGATTTTTGAGAAGTGCGCGCGCAATACAGACTCGTTGCTTCTGACCACCCGAAAGATTGACTCCTCCCTGACCGAGATACGTCTTATACCCATCAGGAAAAGCATTGATGAAATCATCTGCCGCGGCAGCACGGCACGCGGCGCGGAGTTCTTCTTCCGTCGCACCTTCATTTCCCCATCGGAGATTTTCTTCTATTGTTCCGGAGAACAAAACATTCTTCTGCAAAACCATTGCCACACTGTCACGCAGAGCCGAAAGATCATATTCTCTGACATCAACTCCCGCAACTGAAACAGCACCGTCGGTTACATCATAAAGCCTCGGTATGAGCTGAACGAGAGATGTTTTTCCCGAGCCCGTTCCACCTATGATTCCGACCGTCTCTCCCGAGTTGATTCTGAAGTTCAAGCCTTCAAGAGCGAGTTTTGACATATCCTTTGAATACGAGAAGGAGACATTTTCAAATGTTATTTCACCGCTTTTAACTTCAGCCTTTCCGCCTGCGGTGTTTTTGATATCGGGCTCTTCATCGAGCACCTCACAGATTCGCACAACGGAAGCACGCGACATGATAATGCTGACGAAGCACATTGAAAGACCCATAAGAGACATAAGTATCTGCGTTATATAGCTTATGAAGCTTATAAGCTCACCCGTGTCCATTCCTCCGACGGAAATAAGATTTCCGCCAAGCCAGAGCACCGTTATTATGCAGGAATACATGACTATCTGCATTATAGGCATATTGAGAATCAGAATTTTTTCCGCTTTTCTCTGCGCATCGCGTACATCAAGCGCCGCATTCATAAACTTTTCATTTTCATAACTACCGCGGTCAAATGCCTTTACGGCACGAATTGCAACAAGGCTCTCCTGAACGGATGAATTCATCTTATCGTATTTCGTGAACATCTGTTTGAAAAGCGGGAACGCCTTCGTGGAAATAAGCGCGAGTGCTATTGCAAGGACGGGAATTGCGACGAAAAATACCCTCGCAAGCTTTGCATTTATCGAAACGGCGAGTATGGTTGCGCTGACAAGCATAACCGGAGAGCGCACCATCATTCTGATTACCATCATGAATGCATGCTGAACAAAGGTTATATCCGTCGTCATCCTTGTTACGAGCGACGCGGTCGAGAATTTATCGACATTGGCGAATGAAAAATCCTGTATCCTGTCAAACATTTTCTTGCGCAGGTTCTTCGCAAAGCCCGTGCTTGCGACGGATGCATATTTTCCCGAGAGCACGCCGAAAGCAAGAGATGCAAGCGACATCACAACCATCAGTGCTCCGACTTTTACGACATACGATACGCCTCCGCCGCCTTTGATTCCTACATCTATTATTTTTGACATAAGCAGTGGGATAAAAATTTCCATGACAACCTCACACGATATGAAAATCGGCGAGAGAATCGCAGGAAGCTTATATTTCCCGACACACCCAAAAAGCTTTCTGAGCATATGTCTTCCTCCTGTCCGTTGAACAAATTTACTCATTATATTATTTTATTCCTGACATGAAGCAAAGTCAACCGAAGTCCGTCGAATTTACAGAAAATTTATTTTAGCGACAAAAAACTCACTGCACAGGGCAGCGAGTTTTTTTCACTGTTCATCTTCACATATCAGGAACGCATGCATAATTCTACTTCTTGACTCATATCGTCCAACAACGGTGACAGCATCTCCGGCATTTACCTTGTCCTTTGCGATAAGTTCATCTTCTACAATCTTCAGCACACGGCCTTCATGTCTGCGTTTTTTGAATGTTTCAATATCATACTCAAAATCACCCGACCACTCATCTGCCGGCGAAATATAATATACCATTGAAGAATCCCCTTCAGATTCAAAGCCACACGAAGATACGTATCCTTTTATTTTTATCATTGGCGGATCTTCAAACCAAATAATCTTTTTAATAGCCGTTCCGCCATGCGCATACATGTCCTTATATTTATCCCTGTGAGGATATGTCTGATGCGCATCCAGGAACACGGCATTTGCATCAAGGAGTTCTCCGGCTTCGCTATATAACTTTTTCAATTCTTCAACCGGTATTGCAAAGTTAAGATTCTGCCCATCCTCGCGCCCTGCATAGGTTATTCCGACGATTTTTCCTTTTTCATTAAACAATGCACCACCGCTGCTTCCATGGGAAATCGGCGCAGTAAACTGAATTTCATTCATATAATCAAGCTGGTTTCTCGTACTCAACACGCCTTGCGAAACAACATTTCTTATTCCCTTCGGACAACCGATCGCCGTCACTGTTTCGCCTTTCTTCATTTTTACGGAGCTTCCGAGCTTCAACGGCTCCATATTACTTTCTTCTTTCAGCAACAAAATGGCGAGGTCACGCTCATCGGAAAAATTTACTACATTTGCTATTTCATGAACACTGTTGTCACTCGCAAGTATTTCTGCTCTGTGCGCATCTTCCATGACATGATAATTAGTTACAACCGTCTTATTATCAAATGCAACAAAACCGCTTCCCTGCCCGATCTGTTCATCCTTCGAATTAAAGACGAAAATTTTCACCACAGAGGCATCTGCTTTTTCAATTGCCCTTACATCTTCCGAAAAAGGAACATTGAAAACGGAAACAAAAATAACGATTGCAAGCGTAACAAGCGAAAAAACGGACACAAGCATTGCCCCAAAAACTTTTTTATTTGAAGTGATTCTGTTCCACAATCCGTTATTTTCATTTTTATCAAATTCATTCTTTTCCGGAATATCCTTAAAAAGAATATCTTTTATGGCTTCAATTTCACAAACGCCCGGAATCGCTTCGCAAGATTCAATCTCCGCTATTCTGCCGGTATTAACGCCGATCATCTCTGCAAGCTCCTTCTGCGAGATTCCCTTTCTCTCACGGAGCTTTTGCATTCTTTCTCCAAAAAGCATACCACCACATCCCTTTGCTTTAAAGTATAACACGATAAAATTTTGTTTGCAAGAAAAAAAGTGAAAATACATATTTGGAGGCAAAACTATGCATACTGAAAAAGGTATTACAAAAACAATTATTGTTGCGATTGTCGTTATCGCACTTGCCGTGACATTGATTTTTGTTTTGAAAGGCTGTCGGAAAGATCTGCCGACACAGGGGGATGAAATCTCACAAAATGACCCTGATTCCAACGTTGATGATTCTTCTGAAGCGGACCCGGCGGTAACGCTTTATACCGTTATCTTTAAAGATTATGATGGAACGGTTCTGAAAGAACAGGATGTGGAAAAGGGTAAAAGCGCAACGGCACCTGCTGATCCCAAACGTGAGCACTTTAAGTTCGCAGGTTGGGACAAGTCGTTTGAGAAGATTACTTCCAATTTGATAGTAACAGCAACTTACACAACGACTAAGACTGTTATTTATGCAGAACATGTTACGATAGACAAAGGTACCAAAAAAGTAACAATGAAAATCCGTGTGATTAATAATCCGGGAATCCTGGGAGCAGTGTTAAAGGTGTCTGTGGATGACAAAGTGTTTTCCTTTAAAGAGGTTGAGAAAACAAAGTATCCGGGACTTACAAGTCGGGG
>JAZSHZ010000136.1:0-4141 GCA_045533555.1 Eubacteriales bacterium | reverse complement strand
CGGAATGACTGAAGAGGCATTAGGATATATGCGAGAGGCTGCAGAATGTGCGATCGAGCACGACAAGCTGCCGCGCGTGGTCGAATCGAAAGCGCTGCTATTCAACTGTCACACATACGACCGTCAATGGGAAAGTAAGGCAGATTTGAAATTGTGCGAGGAACTTTTGGACGATTTTGAGACGGAAGATGAGTTTTATGCGGAAATCAGAGGAACTGTTGAGTATAAAGAAATTATAAAGATGCTTAAATCGTGATTTTGCCTGTCAGCCTCCATGTGACAAACAACGCATCCCCGCCGCTCGAAGTGCGGTATGGATGCGTTGTTTTTAATCCCAACTATTAATCTCTTCGATATATTTCTCAAACCTCGGATCTTTACGAATGGGGTTGAATGCGTTCCAGGCAAGGCGGCAGAGGATTGACTCTTTGCTGATAGTTTTTACCGTTGCTCTATCATCCGAAACAATCGGCGAATATTCGGCTGTATTATCTATATTGCCGCAGCGCAGAATTTTTGCGGCTGCTACAAATTCGTCGAGCAGTTCAAAAGCGCGCTCGTGATCCTTGTCCCAGACCGCACGCTGTGCCAAGCGTATTGATACATTGCATAAATGGTGCAGGATCACGGGATGGTCGCAGCCGATTGCGCGGATAATGTCATATTCTGTTTGGTAAATTTTATCTATCATAGGTCGGTTGGTTGCGGGATTGTATGTTCCCGCGATCCGTTCTATATCCCAAAACAGATATGTCAGCGTGTCGGTTACGGATTTTCGGTAGAAATCTCTGCTTTTTTCGTATTCTTTTTCTCTGTGAGCGA
Source organism: Eubacteriales bacterium (assembly GCA_045533555.1). Classification (GTDB taxonomy): domain Bacteria; phylum Bacillota; class Clostridia; order Oscillospirales; family JAAYXM01; genus SIG480. Next base: position 3,319 of record JAZSHZ010000136.1, on the reverse strand, counting down.
TATTTCCTGCTATGCGGGCGTGAGTATATCTTGCTGAGGAAAGGTATTCGGCTTCTCTTTTGGCAGCTGCAAAATTCTCGGCAGATGCATAAACGTCTGACATTATGCCGTGGGATTCCGTCCAAGTATTTACTTTATCTGATTTACTTCTCAAACGTTCCGAGTAATCCTCTGCGGATGAAATAATTTGATTTTTCTTTTCTTCAGACAAGGTTGAGCGTTCTGCGTGGAGCCATTCCGCACTTATTGAAAGCAATTTTAATAAGATCTCCGCGTTTGTCGGATTATATTTTAAGAGATTTTGTTGCTTATTGTATCTTTCCTCATAGCTCATGCAGTCGGTTCCAGCTATAAATGAGTCTGTTTTTGCGGTATTTTCAAGGAGTTCGTCTGTAGAGATCTCGAATAATTCTGCAATCGGGACAAGAAGCGATATGTCCGGCATGCCGTTGCCGGTCTCCCATTTCGATACAGCCTGAGGGGTTACCATCAAGAAATTGGCGACATCCTCTTGAGTCATGCCCGCGAGCTTGCGGAATTTTTTGAAGTTATCGTTGAACATTGCTTTCCTCCGTGAGATTGCTCTTACCGCGGTGATTATATTATACCATAATATTATCAAATTTGCAATAAACGTTTTTTTGTGTGCATATCAACGTTCGGTTGTATTATTGAATTTGTAATTTGAAGCATTTTTATAGAAGCTGAATCGCGAGCTGTATAAAGGTATGAGAAACAAGAAGAAATAAGGGTTCAAAAGAGCGGAATTTCCCTATTTAATCATATTTCGCCCTTGATTACGTTTCGGCTGAAATATTTCGCGCTGTGCTGACTGCCCTTACCAACCCCTCCCGCGCGCGGGAGGGGTTATTTTTAATCAAAGTGAAATTATCCTCGGCAAATTTCTATTTGTGTCTTCTTCTTTTTCGCCAAACTTCTTTCGAGCCCATCCTGTGTCACCCTACGCTCAACTGCAGTCGCCGGCATCTGCGCGACTTAGGAAATAGACGCGTTTTTTGCTTCCGCCAAAACTTGACATTTCGTGGGAAGTATGCTACAATATAGAAAACGGTCTGCGAAACTGACGGCAGTCCGGTGCCCTCGGCTTTCCGCAAATAAATTCTGGGGAGATGCGTAAAATATGAAGAATATCGGAAAAGAAGTTTTATTCCTCGAAGCAAATAAAAATATTCCACGAAACGGTGAGGGGACATTTGCGCGTCTTTCGGATGGAAGAATCATGTTCGCTTACACTGAATATTACGGTGTTGATTGGGCGGACGATGCAATTGCGCATATCTGCGCGAGCTTTTCTTTGGACGAGGGGGAAACGTGGAGCAATCCGACAGTGATTTTAGAAAAAGATCCCGATGCGGAAAATATTATGTCGCCTTCACTTTTCAATATTGCAGACGGAAGGCTTGGAATGACTTATCTCCGAAAATTTGAGCTGCCGGATGGCGCACTGACCTGTATGCCTATGTTCATAAGCTCATGCGATAATGGTAAAACATGGAGTGCGCCTGTTTGCTGTATTGAAAGAACAGGCTATTATTGTCCGCAAAACGATTGTGTGACGGTTACCAAGGAGGGAAGGATAATACTTCCGTTTTCATCCCATATGCTGTATAGACGCAGAGGGGGGACACCCGGAGCGGATGAGCCTCGGACTCCTGAGATATTCATTGTCGTTTCAGACGATAACGGAAATAGCTGGAAGCATATTTCAACTGTGAGATCACCTTATGACGATATTATCGGACTCGCGGAACCCGGGGTTTATGTCCACGAGGATGGAAAATACTGGATGTACTGCAGAACGGCGTACGGTTTTCAGTATTTTTCCGTTTCAGAGGACGAAGGTAAAACGTGGACAACACCAATGCCGCAGTTTTGCTTTACTTCCCCTGATGCGCCGATGAAAGTAAAGAAGGTTGGAGAATACACCGTTTCCGTATTTAATCCTATCGGTTATTATTGTACCCGAAATGCCTTCGAGGTTTGGAAGAGCCCAAAGAGAACGCCGCTTGTATGTGCGGTCAGCCGAGATGACGGACGATCATTTTTGCCTACGCCGCGAGCGATGGCAAATGGAGCTTTGCTTGATTTTGAGAGGAACACCTATCTTTTGGAGAGCGACGAAGGAGAAAGCTACTGTTATCCCGCGGTGATCGAGACTAAGGATGGCTTTCTTGTTTCATATTATTACAGCAACGGAACCGGTATATGTCTCAATTCGACAAAGATCCAAAAGGTCTATTTTGATGAGTTAGAATAAAAATAATGGCTCTGTCCTATCAAATGACTGATAATTTTATTTTTTTAGGGGAACCCCCACTTGTGTGTTCCCCTCTTTGCAAAGCGCGGCTTTGCAAATTCACCCCTCGTGGCGCTTATAAGTCTTGGAGAGTTTCGGCCTCTGCGGAGGTCGACCAACGCTCCGCGGCGTTGGATCCGCGGTCGCTTTTTGAAAAAAGCGACGCAAAAACTTTCAAGTATCAGTCGTTCGGCGCGACATAGCCAAAATAATAAAATTAAAGGTTTGAAATTGTTTGGGAGAACAAAGAAAAACGAGGGTAATAATGTTCCCCGCATTTCTAATTGACATCCCATACCTTTTATGATATAATTTATCCAACGAAAGGCGGTGCAATTATGGAAGAAATAATGAAAACCATGTACGTCGTAGTCACGGACTACGTTCAGCCGAACACGGGCGAGGACGTTTCGGATGCTCTGCAGGAGCTGATCTTGTCGAATCCTCAAAGAACGATATTCTTCCCCGACGGGGAATATTTGCTCTCGAAGCCGATCTGCACTCCGGCGAATCCGGCGCACGCGGTTTCGCTCAAGCTTGCTACCTTTGCAAAGCTCAAGGCTATGGACTCCTGGACCGAAAAGGAAGCTGTAGTCCGCATTGGTGCGGCGGAACCCTTTAACACCATATATATTCCCGGCTCGAACTATTATTTCGAGGGCGGTATCATTGACGGTAACGGACGCGCGAACGGTATTTCCATCGACTCGGGGCGCGAGACTTCGATCCATCACGTGTCGATAAAGAATACCGAGATAGGCATCCACATCAAGTGGGGCGCAAATAACCGCTCTTCCGATGCTGATATTTTCAACGTAAACATCGTCGAAAACCCCACAAAGACCTCTGTATGCGTGCTTCTTGAGGGACACGACAACACGCTCACGAATATGCGTATTGCGGGCGTGCACGTGGGTATTCAGGCGGATAGCGGCGGAAATATTTTCCGAAATCTCCACCCGCTTTACACCTACGGCGGCGATCTTGCAGAGGACGAGAATT
>JAZSHZ010000009.1:0-10573 GCA_045533555.1 Eubacteriales bacterium | reverse complement strand
ATAACGAGGCGGTCTTGAAAACCGTTTGTCCGAAAGGGCGCGTGGGTTCGAATCCCACTCCCTCCGCCATAATAAAGAGCACCAGCCGAAGGTTGGTGTTCTTATATTTTGCGGCAAGGGAGGCAGATGAGAACAGGACGGCGCACCGCAGTGCGCAAAAAGGCTGCCGGTGGCAGGCTTTTTAGTCCGCGGGTAGAATCCCACTCCCTCCGCCAACAAAAAACACTTGCATTTGCAAGTGTTTTTTGTTTATCCAAGCCGACAGGCTTGGCATATCATCACCGCGCGAAGCAAGGTGCATATCATCAAGGGCGGTTTTCCGCCCTTGCATCTCATCACGCTTTAGCGTGTATAAATCTGTCGGCTTGATGATATACAACACTTCGTGTTGGTGATATGCAATTCCTTTGGAATTGATGATATACAAGGCTTACGCCTTGATTAATTTTTCGACAGTCCGGAGGAAGCTTTTTATTTAAAGCTTCCTTCTTTTATTGCACGAATATTCTTTATTGAATAAAGGAGAAATGACATAACCATAATTATGATGCAGGCGGTGACGAGGATGAACGATAGCGTTCTGGGAATATTATACCAGACAAGATGTATCGCCATCATCGAATAAAGCCCGACTGTCGTCAGCTTTCCGTGCCAATCTGCTCCGCTGACGGTATTCGTCTTTTTTATTGAAACCAATCCTGTTATTCCTGTGAAAATCTCCTTTACGATAAGAATTATCAACGGAACTATCATATAGCCGAAGCGAGAAAGAAGACAATATAGCACCGAAGCTTGAGTTAGCTTATCTGCAATGGGATCAAACACCTTTCCGAAATCGCTAACCATTCCGAATTTGCGCGCAATGAAGCCGTCCGTAATATCGGTGAGCCCCGAAATAATCAGCGTGGTAAGCGCAAGGAAGGAGTTTTCGCGTATACGGTAGAAATATACGATAAACGGAATCAAAATAATTCTGAAAAACGAAAGAATATTTGGTATTGTCAGGATTTTGTTTTTATATTTGTTTTGCATCCGCTCTCACTTCCTTTTTCCTTTAAAGGTGATAGAAAATTTTTGTCTGCTGTGACAAGCAGATCAATATGCACGTTTTCATCATTTATTTGAAACTTCCTCTTTCTTGACACTTTTATACACTTTATATTATAATTGACATATTTCGAACAGTCAATGAACAATTTTCCTGTTTTTGTAAGATCTTCGGCATTTCCCGAAACGGCATATGCAGCATTGTTCAGAAGTGGCTGACCGATAGAATAAAGAAAACTCCTGAAGAAATTGTCGGTTTGATATTTACAATGCTCGGAGCTTTGAGATAGGAGAACCACTTTATTTCTTCTTTGAAATGTGGTAAACTTAACATATGAAAGGAAGTGCGATATGGATATATATTCGATTATAAATAAGCTTTCCTCGGCTCCATCGCCTTCGGGCTTTGAACGGAGCGCATCGAAGCGCGTCGAAAGCCTTGTCGACCGTTTCGTTGATGAAACGGCGATTGACGGTTTCGGCAATGTCTTCGGGATAAAGCGATGCGGAAAGAAGGATGCGAAATGCATTCTCCTTGATGCGCATATTGACGAAATCGGTCTCATCGTGACGGGTGAGGAAAAAGGCTTTCTCCGCTTCAAAACTCTCGGCGGAGTTGACCCGCGGATTCTGCCCGCAAGATGCGTGACCGTTCTTTCCGACCCGCCGAGAAGCGGCGTCATAACGACTGTTCCTCCCCATCTCCTCTCGGCGGAGGATATGAAAAAATCATTTGAATTAGATGAGCTGTTCATCGATATCGGCGAGGATGAAAATGCGGGAATACCCGTGGGCACGCCTATCGTCTTCGATGCCGAGCCCTGCCGCCTTCAGAGCGGCTTTATCACCGCTCGTGCGCTTGATGACAGAGCGGGACTTGCGGCTATCCTCAAGGCAGTTGAGCTTCTTCGCGGCAAAAAGCTCCAGTTTGACATCGTCGTCCTCGCGAGCACTCAGGAGGAGGTCGGCTGCCGCGGCGCAAAAATCGGCGCATACACGGTTGACCCTGAATTCGCAATCGTCGTTGACGTTACTCACGCCCACACTGCTGGGGCGGACAAATCGGAGACCTTTGAAGCAGGCTCGGGTGCGATTATCGGAGTCGGCCCGAATATGGCAAAAAGGATAAGCTCGAAGCTCATCGAGGTAGCAAAGGATAAGAAGATTCCGCATAAGATCGAGGTCTGCCCCGGTCATTCGGGAACGAATGCATGGGCTATCCAGACCGTCCGCGAAGGAATTGCGACGGGGCTTATCTCCATACCGCTCAAATATATGCATACGCCCGTCGAGACGGTCAGAAAGAACGATATCGAAGCCTCGGCAAAGCTCATTTCCGAGTATATTCAGGCGATATCGAAGCAGGAGGGATGAGAATATGACGGAGCTTTTGAAGACACTGTGCCTTATCCCCGGCGCAACGGGCGATGAGGAAAAGGTGCGCGAATTTATCCGCGCCGAAGCGGAGAAATTTACCGATGATATAAGCGAGGATTCAATCGGGAACCTCTATGTGTTCAAAAAAGGAAAGAAAAGACGCGAAAAACCGCTTATGGTCTGCGCGCATATGGACGAGGTCGGAATCATAATCCGTGAAATCTGCGATGACGGATGCCTCAGGTTCGATTTCGTCGGCGGTGTTGACACGCGCGTTGTCATCGGTCAGCGCGTTTTTGTCGGAGATAAGGGAATCCCCGGCGTTATCGGCATGAAGGCAGTTCATCTGACGACCAGAGAGGAGCGCGCAACGACGCCGAAGGTATCCTCTCTCTTCATAGACATCGGATGTGAGAAAAAAGCAAAGGCGGAAAAGCTCGTCTCCCCGGGTGACTTCGCGGTTTTTGACAGCGCATTCACCGCTCTTTCCGAAAACCGCATAAAGGCAAAGGCGCTCGATGACCGCTTCGGATGCGCGATAATGCTGAAGCTTCTTTCGGAGGAGCTTGAATATGACACTCATTTCGTCTTCACCGTTCAGGAGGAGGCAGGTTGCCGCGGAGCAAATTCCGCCGCATATAGGGTCAGACCCGCATTCGCGCTCATTCTCGAAGCGACAACCGCGGGCGACATTCCGACTGCCGAGGGCGCGATGAAGGTCTGCGCTCCCGGAAAAGGCGCGGTTATCGGATGTATGGACGGAATGACGATATATGACAAACGCCTTTTCTCACTTCTCCGCTCCTTTGCGGAGGAGAAGAATATTCCCTGGCAGATAAAAACCCGCATTGCGGGCGGAACGGATGCGGGCGTCATCCATCCTTCGCGCGGCGGAGTCAGGGTAACATCGCTTTCTCTTGCGACGAGATATATCCACACTCCGTCAAGCGTCGGCGATATGCGCGATATAGATGCGATTCTCTCGCTTTCGCGCGAGTTTATAAATTGCGAGGAGGAAAAGCTCAATGCTTAATATAAAAGAAATTCTTGAAAAACTCTGCGCCGTGAAATCTCCCTCCGGCTTTGAGGGCGAAATTTCGCGCGTTATAAAGGAAATTGCCGAAAGTGCGGGGCTTTCCTGCGAAAGCGATGCGCTCGGAAATCTCTTCGTGCGCCGCGCGGGAGTCGGTAAGCGCGTTCTTCTTGCCGCGCATATGGATACAACGGGTTTTCTCGCGACATTTATTGATAAGGACGGTTTCGTCCGCTTCGATATGCTCGGCGGTCTTACACCGTCGGTTATGCAGAATATCCCCGTCATGTTTTTAAACGGCGTTCGCGGAACGATCGCATATGAAGAAAAAACTCCGCTTAAGGACAGAAAGACGAATTCTCTCTTCATCGATATCGGCGCAAAGGATGAGGAGGGCGCGCGCTCTCTCATTCTCCCCGGCGATGCCGCGGTTTTCGCAGGCGAGCTCCGAGAGCTTTCGTGCGGAAGAATCGAAGCTCCCTATCTTGACAACAGACTCGGCTGCGCGATTGCGCTCTATACGATGCTCAACCTCAAAAACTGCGACTATGACGTTGTCTGCGCATTTACCGTTCAGGAGGAGGTCGGCTGCCGCGGTGCAAAGACTGCGGGCTATCTCAGCGAGGCGGATTTCGCAATCGTCCTCGATGTCACCGATTCCTGCGATACTCCGGGCTACGATGGCTTCGGCGAGGTCAAGATGGGTAAGGGCGCGGCAATAAAGATTATGGACCGCGCGGCAATCGCAAACCCCGAAATCGTCTCCGCGCTTATTTCCTGCGCAGAGAAGGAGAATATCCCTTATCAGCGCGATATAATAACTGTCGGCGGAACGGATGCGGGAAGCATCTCGCTCTCGCGCGGAGGAATTCCGACGGGCGGAATCAGCGTCCCCGTCAGATATATGCATTCTCCCTGCGAGGTTGCCGATATGGCGGATATCGAGGCTTCGGCAAACCTTCTCATCGCGGCGCTTGAGAGCGGCGCCGTCATCTGCCCTTCAAATACCGCAAAGGAAATATTCCGATGAGCAAAGCTCCGTTTTCGGGGCTTTATGCCCCCATACCCGATATAGGTGAATATCTTTTGCGGATAGGTTTTTCGGGAGAAATCAAAAACGATGCCGAAACACTCGGAAGGCTTATGCGCTCACATATGCAGAGCGTTCCTTTTGAAAATCTTGAGGTATATTATGATAAGCGCGAGCCGGAGCTTTCGACGGAGGCGCTCTTCGATAAAATAGTCTCAACCCGCCGCGGCGGATATTGCTTTGAGCTGAACGGACTTTTTTCGAGGCTTCTTTCCTCTCTCGGATTCTCCGTTTCGCTCTTTGCCGCGCGCGTTGTCAAGGGCGGGTTTCTCTCGCCACCGTCCCATGAGGTCCTCTGCGTTGAGGTGGAGGGCAAGCGCTTTTTCTGCGACGTCGGCTTTGGCGGACCTGTTCCGTCGAGCCCGATCGAGCTTACATACGGAAAAAAGCTCCGATGCGCCGAAGGAAAATGCTATCGCTTTGAAAAAAGAGGTGAGGATACCGCACTTCAGCTTCTGCGCGATGAAGAAATTTCAGATATCCTCATTTTTTCGGAGACGCCGCTCGATGCGGTCGATTTCATTCCGCTCAATGCCTTCTGCGCGTATTCCCCGCTCGAGCCTTTCATCCATAAACCGATGGTATGGAAGCGCGAGGGAGAAAAGCGGATCTCGATAAACGGAGAAATCTTCCGAGACGGAGAGACGGAAACAAAAATAACCTCCCGCGAGGAGCTTGAAAGTCTCCTCCGCGAGAGATTCGGGATGAAGATATAGGGAATGGAGGAATCCGGAATGATTTCCAAAGAAATGATAGAACTTGCGCGCGAGCAAGGCAAAGCGGGATATTTCAATCCCGACGCCACGCCCGAGGAAAGGTCGGAGGCGCTCGGCTCGCTCATCTTTGCCCAGCGCAACGGTGATGCTGAAGCGGAATACCTCATTGCGAGACTGTTCCTTGATGGGCGGCTCGGTCTTGAAAATGGAGATTCGCTGAAATATGCTCTTCGCCTTATGTGCAACAGCGCAAACCGTGGCTATGCTCAGGCGAGGGCTCATCTCAATGTATACTGCGAAGAAAAATACAGAAAGCAGTTCAAGGAAGAACTTGTCGCAAAAAAAGATGGCCCGCTAACGGGCTTTGACGGAAAAAAGATTTCCTTTGTCCGCAAAGGCCTCCTGACGCCTATCGATGCAACGCTTGAATATAAGGACGGGGAGAATATTCTGAATATTGGAGTCAATATAACATTCCTCTATACCGAGCAAACCTCCGACCCCGCAAAATTCGAGGAGGCGATTCTCTCGGGCATCCGTCTCTGGGAAGGCGAATACACTGTCTTCGGCGGGCAGAAGGTCTCTGTCAGGATGGATATAACGACGGAAGAACGCATTTTTGATACGGTTATCATCGCTCCTATTGTTACTGAGATAGCGGACAAGATGGAGAAACTGAGCGAAAAGTTCGGAACGGAAAACAAGAAGACAGAGATAAGAAATCTCATCTCAAGCAGGCGTTCCTTTGCAACAGGCGGGCTCCGATGGTCTGTAACCTCACGTAAATTCATATTTATGCAGAGCGAATCTCCCGATTTTGATGACTATGACGAGCTGATGCACGTCGCAAAGCACGAATTCGGACACGCGCTCGGACTCGGAGATTTATATGAAAGCCCGTCCGATCACCTCGATGGAGTCACCGAAGGTACGTTTGCGGAGCTTGACAGTTATATCATAAACAACAAGTTTTATAACCTTGTTATGTGCGATCATCACGGTCCCATCAGCAACAACGACATCGAGATGGTGATTCTCGCCTTTAAAAAGAACAGAATGCAGCTTTTTCAGCCGCGAAAATTAAAGAGAAAAATATCGGAAGCATTGGGAAGGGGAAATTAAAAATGAAGAATCTTGAAAATTATACCGATAGCTTTATCACGTTACTTGATCTGTTCATACACGAATGCAACCACCTTGAAAGCACCGGTCTCTGGAACTATGAAGTGTTCGGAGAAATGGAGAGCTACTATACGAATGACTTCGTGGGAATCATTCTGCGCCTCATCGCGGCGGACGGAAGTATCTCCGAAAAGGAAGCGAAATATATCAGCAAAGCCTTCGGACTGAATCTTACTGCAGATGATCTCCGCGAAATACACAAGCTCTGCATAGACAATGTCGAAGAAAGCTTTGAAGAAAACTTCACAAGTGGGCTTGAACGCCTTAATGGCATTGACGGAAATGTCGCAAAGCTCTATCGCGAGCTTGTCTTCAGAATATGCGAGATAGTCACGGAGAGCGACGGAATGGTTTCCCCCACGGAATCAGAGTTTGCAGAAAAAATAAAGGCTATGTGCAGATAAAAACAACGGCGCAACCGCAAAAGGGTTGCGCCTCAGCGTGTCGATAAACTTATCGACACGCTGAGAGATTGTCCAAAAGGGTGCAAGATTATTCAAACCGAACCCGAAGTAGTGCGTTGGTACGTCGAGAGGTGAGGTTTGAACAAAACAAGCGGAAAACGCCTTGAAATTTGATGTTTCAAGGCGTTTTATATACAATTCTCCGTTTTTTTGTAAATTGGTTTTGTGAAAATTTGAGACAGAACGACACATAGATCGTTCCCTATATATAAATTCTCCGCTTGTGTTCTTGTGCCTTTTTCGACAGTCTAAAAGCTCCCTTCGGGGGAGCTTTTCTTATGCGGAATCACACGTACATCCGCGATAATACTTGATTTGTTTTCAACACGGTGGTAATATAAAGTTCACTGATGTAAATGAAGGGAATGTTAATAAATGAGTATACAATCAGGATTCGGAAGAGTGGATATAACTCCTCCGCTCGGAATTACTCTTTCGGGGTATCCGTTTACACGTTATGCAACGGATATTCTCGACCCGTTGTATGTGACTGCCGTTGCGTTTGATGACGGAAATCATCTTGCGATTGTTATGAGTGTTGACCTTATCGGAATCGAGCAGCCGCTTATGAACAGAATAAGAAGCGAGATCGCGGAAGCCGTCGGCACTGAAAAGGAAGGTGTGTTCATCGCCTGCACGCATACCCACCTTGCACCGGAAATGCGCCCCGATGATGACGGAGTTACGTATGAAAATGCTGAATATATTGAGTTTTTCATAAAGCGTGCAACAGATGCGGCGCGCCTTGCGAAGCTCGATCTTGCACCGACCGAAATGAGCATTGTTCGCGGCAATGTAAAAGACGTTGCATTTGTAAGAACATATCATATGAAGGATGGCTCGATAAAGTGCAACCCCGGTTTTCTCAACCCGAATGCGCTTGAACCCGTATCCGAGCCGGATGAGACATCTTCGCTCATCATCCTGAAGCGAGAGGGAAAGCGCGAGATAGGCATCGTCAATTTTCAGGTGCATCCCGACGTAATATACGGCGACAAGGTCTCGGCGGATTATCCGAAGTTCGTCCGCGACACGTATGAGGCGCTCGTGCCGAATTCACTCTGTATGTACATAAACGGAACGCAGGGCGACACGAACCATATCGACATAAGGCTCGGCCCCGATGAAATCCGCGACGGCTATGCGAGGTCAGAATATATGGGCAGAAAAATCGCGATGTCCGTTGTTGCAAACTATCCGCTTGCGAAAAAGATTTTGTCAGACGGAGTCCGCTTCGGACAAAGCAACATCATAGCGAAGCAGAATAAGGCAAAAGCAGATTCGGAAGAATTGCAGGCGGCATTCAGGACATATGAAAAATATCTTGAATATTTAAAGCGCGGCGCGGGAGACTGGGTAAGCTACAGCGAGCTTGATGTAAAATGCGAAATGAATATGCAGACGGCTCTGCGAATCGTGCGCTCCGTCAAATGGCCGGAAGAAAGGGAGCTTTATCTCACTGCGGTTGCGGTTGGCGATGTTGTGTTCGCAGGCTTCCCGGGCGAGCCGTTCACGGAAATCGGAACGACCGTCAAGGAAAAATCGGATTTTGCATTGACGGTGACGGCATGCTGCGCGAACGGATATGAGGGCTATTACCCGATGATGGCGCGCGCGGGAAAATCAAGCTATGAGAGCGATACGACCAGATTCGTCATGGGAACTGCGGAGCAGATGATCGAAAAATCCCTCGCGCTCATTGCGGATCTTCGTGAAAAAAGTTAAAATATGCACGATTGTACAACAGAAAATATTTGATTTTGCAAAAATAAAGTGATATAATGATGATGTGTCACTTTATTTTTATGGAGGAGATTATAATGAAAAGATTCATTTCGATGCTTCTTGCGGCGCTTATGACCGTTTCCGTACTCGGCGGAATGTCATTCGCAGGCGCAGAGGATGTTGCGGCGGAGCGCACTTATTCGCTCGGAACGAACAACGTTAATAAAACTATCGAAGGAGTATGGGACAGCTCGCTGAAGACCGGATCACTGCAGTCATCCATAATACCGCTGACGGGCTATGGAACACACGGCTATAAGTTCTGGGCAACGGATAGCGATTCATATGCCGCGCAGAGCACAAGCGAGGGAGTCAGAACATTGCAATTTCAGGCAGCATCCTTGAGAATGTACGGAAGATACAACTCAACGCCCCACCTTGCATCCAAGGACGGAGTCAGGATTGCTCTTGCTTTTGAAAAGCCGTCAACCGTACCGAGCTTCTATACAGTGACGACATCCAGAACATCAAGCGGAACGGATACAAATTCTGCAAAGCTATATACATCTCCGCTTGTTGAGACGGAAAAGAATATCGCCTACTATCAGACGGAGGCGGCGCAGAACGGCACCGTATATAGCTGGGGTTCCGGGTCCTCAAGCATAACACATCCGGAGCTTATCTATAATAACGGCACGGATGATCACGTTATTTCTTTTTATACGGGCTATGGTATGAAGGGCGAAATGGGAGACAACGTCGAAATGGCGTCGATTACCCTCAAGCCGGTCGAGGCAACAGGTATCGCATTGAATCTCACGGAAGCATATGTTCTGACCGGTGAGACTGAGTCCATCAAAACATATGCAATCCTCGATGACAAATCGCAGGGCTTCATTACAGACAGCTATGTCACATATAAAAGCTCGGATGACAACGTTGCATCCGTTTCCGCAACCGGTGTGATTACCGGAAAGAAGGCAGGAACGGCAATGATTACCGCGACTGTCGGAAGCTTTTCCGCAACCGCGACAATTGTTGTCGGCAAGCATAACTACAGAATCGTAAAGCCGAGCACGACATCGGAGATATGGGACAGCACGGTTGCCGCGGGAAAGAATATGAAGGACTCGATCGTTCCCCTCAAAGGATTCGGAACGCACGGATATAAATATTGGGATGCCGACGATGCTTCAATCACGAACCAGGCTGTTAACGTTCGCACACTCCATTATTATGCGGGTGGTCTTCGCGTCTGGAGCTATGGGGATAATTCCGCGGCAGAGACTTTTGCAAACACGAACGGTGCAAAGCTTGCGCTTGTATTCAAGACTCCGCGCAAGGGATTTTATGAAGTTTCCCACAAAAAGGGAGCTTCCGATGGCAACTACACTCATGAAATTTATATCGAGCCGATAACGGCAGAGGAAGAAGCTGTTGCGAATCGCCCGCAGGCAGAGTCGTATATGAAACCCGAAAGCCTTGCAAAGCAGGGAACGGACGGAAGCACCGGAACATATAAATACGACAGAATTATTGCCCTTGACGGTGTTGATAATTTCATCTGGACGATTTCAATCACTCCCCAATCGCGATTCTCAATGATGGATTTCACTCTTACGGAGATGGAGGTTGCGGAAATCGAGCTTGAAGCTGATGCAACAGAGCTTGAAATTGGAGGAAAAGCAAATCTCACGGCAACTGCAAACGATAAAGCGATTGTAAACAGCTTCGTAACATATGAAAATCTTAACCCGACCGTCGTCAAGGTTGAAGGAGACGGAACGGTGACGGCTCTTGCGACAGGTGAGGCAACAATAAAAGCAACTGCAAACGGACTTTCGGCAGAGACGAAGATCACCGTTGCAGAACCGGTAGTAATTCTGGGCGAAGCGGTAACGGACACAACGGTCAGCGTCGGAATCGTTGCGCTTGAAGG
>JAZSHZ010000265.1:0-3941 GCA_045533555.1 Eubacteriales bacterium | reverse complement strand
TTTTCAATTACCTCGACGGCGAATGATTCATTATGGGTAATCCCATCAACGGCAACCGTTACAACAATATTTGTTGTGCCTGTCTTTTTACCTTTTACGGTATATGTTATATCGGAAGCTGAACCAACCTTCGGAGCAGACCATTCGGTTACTTCTGCAATTGATGCATCCTCCGCAGCCACACCTACGATCTGATTCTTTTCATCAGCTTTTCCGTTATCCGCAAGTCCGAACTGACGGGACGAACCGTCCGTCATGACAACCTTCGCAACGACATTCTCCTCTTCCCCGACAGGAATCATGGAAGACATCGATGATTCGATCGCCGAATATTCAACGGCATTCTGATCCTCAAGCGGCATAAAGCTTATCGAGTGCGGAGAAAATGAAGCTGAAGCATTTGAATGCTTATCACGCGCGCGGAATGAAATTTCGACTTCTTTATCCTTCAGATAAAGTGTATTGAGAACTGTATCTTTCAGATAACGATCCGCTGACGCAACTACATTTTCATCATAGAAAACGAAATCGCCTGCATACATTCCATCAACATAAATTGCATAATCGGAGGAAGAATTCAGCGGAAGACCCTTCATGCTTACGGAATACCAACCCGGAACGACAATTTCCTTCTTTATCGTAAACATGCCGTTTGCGAGCTGGGGCCAGACACCGTTTCCTGTAAATAAATCAACGAAAGTGATATTTCCGTATTTACGGTCGGTATATCTGGATGTCGCCGTTGTCATTTTATCGAGCACAAGGTCGAATCCGTCTGTTTGCCATGATTCATTTGGCGCGGTTCTGTCTTTGAATACCATAGTATTCTTGGTCATTTCAACCGTAACAGCATATATTTCCGGCAATTTGAAAACAGTTATTTCAAGCTCACCTGTTATAACCGCTCCGGTAGCTTTATCACGGACATCAACATACACACTCGCCGTACCTTCGGATATACCCGTCACATATCCTCCGTTATCGATGGAAACAACTTCTGCATCAGAGCTTCTGTATTCGATAACCTCATATTCTCCGGTGAATTCTTTGCCGTCTCCGCTTCTGTATAGCGAAAGCTCGGTTCCGAAAGTTTTTCCGCAATAAAGCTTGTCTTTTTCGGGTTTCAGCTCTGCCTTTTCGAGAGTTGGAGTATCAATGACCTCAACATCGATCGGGAAAGAGCTCTCCTCACCGTCTATTATTGCTTTTATCTGAATTTTTGTTGTTCCGATCGAAGCGGCAGTCACGTTGAATGTGAATGCATCTTCTTCACCAAACTGCGGCGCAACGAAATCGGACACGGACATAACGACCGCATCATCGCTCTCAACGCTTATGATGCGATTCTTCGAATCTTCATTGCCGTCATTTGCAAGACCGAAGTGACGGTATGAGCCGTCGGACATTTCAATATGCGCCGTTACATTCTGCACCTCTCCTATAGGAAGCTTCTCCGAAAGATCGGAGGCAACGGCTTTTACAGTAAGTCCGTCCTGCTCCTCAATCGGAGTAAGAGATACCGTATACGGAGCGAAATATCCCATTCCCGACGCATTCAGGCGCCGCGCGCGGAACGAAATCTCGTTATAGCCTTCAGGAAGATAAACCGTGTTAAGCTTTTCCTCTTTTATATATCTTCCCGAAGAAGCGGTTACCGATTCATCCGCAAAAACAAAATCGCCCGCATAAACTCCGTTTACATAAATCGAATAATCCGCCTCTGCTTTGCCTTCAATTACAAGGCCCTTTACATCAACGGAATACCATCCCGGAGCAAATATACGTTTTTTTATCGTGAACATTGCATTCGCAAGAGTCGGCCACACGCCGTAGCCTGTCTGAAGCTGAACAAACGGGATTCCGCTATATACACGATTTGTGTAGCGAGACTCCGAGCTCGTCATCTTTTCTTTATCAAGAACAAGCTCAAAACCTTCTGTTTTCCAATCCGCTCCCGGAACGGTGCGGTCCTCAAACACCATTGTGTTCTTGGTCATTTCTATCGTTACCGGTTCAAGTTCCGGTGTGTCAATAACTCTTACTGAATAAAAATAATTTCTTGAAACGCCTTCATATGTCGAAGTGATGCAAATCTTTGCATTTCCGGTGGCGTGCGTTTTCAGCTTTGCGCTATAAACGCCGTTCTCGAAGCTTTCGTCTGTTACTTCAGCAATTTCATGGTTAACAACCATTGAAGTAATTCCGTCAACCTCATTTTCGGGAACATATACATCTCCCGTTGTCATCATCATCTTTGCCGTAAATTCAATTTCCTTGCCGACAAGCTCAAATTCGGGAAGCGAATTTACGGTTTCGGAATATTCAGGCTTAACCGGCTCGGCGACAGGTGTGAGAGTAAGCTTCTTCGGGATTACGCACTGCTTGCCGTCTTCGTTTCTGCGAACAAACACAAGAAGATGCTCTCCATCTTTCTCTGCAACAAAGCTAGTGGATGCAGTCGCGCTTGATTTTGTATCGCTGAACATATTTATATCGGCAAGAACAGGAACATTTGAAGTGTCATCAATCGCCGCCTTAATGTCCGTAACGCCACCATCAAGAATATACATCTCTACATCGCTTGAACCGTTAGGGTTAATTGCATGCTCAAGTGTTACCGTATATTCACCTGACTTTATGCCCTTGATGTGATAAGCCGCATAGTTGTATCTGTTTGAGTATCCCCAATGGTACATACTGAAACGCGGCGAAAGGTTAGTTCCGTCCCACTTTACAAAGTCATTCGATGTGCCATGGTTCGTGTTATGCGAATAATATGCAAGCAATCCGTTTCCCGTTTCATAGGAAATCAATGTTGCATTCGCTACATTATTGTTATCGCTTTTTAAAAACGAATATACAAGCTCTTCCCTTGTGTCTGCCGCAAACGAAACGGCAGGTAAAAGAGAAATTAGCATTACTGTTGTCAGGATCAATGATACTAATCTTTTCATATGTTACTCCTTTTGCAAGAGTTTTTTGCTTTTTCCAAAAGCCTTGTGTTTGCTTAAGCGCTTACCGATCAGTCTGCGTATATTACCTTGTAGCTGCTTCCGTCCTTGCAGACCATATAACCGCGGGCAACCGTCGATTCCGTTGCGCCTGTGTGGGGCAACGCGGTAAACTGTCCCGTTCCTTTCTTTGCGACTGCCTTGTAGCCGTCAAGGCTTCCTACGGTTACTCCCTCGCTTCCGAAGAGAATACCTGCTTCAATAAGCTCATATTTTCCTGCGTCGTATGTGAGGAAGTAGTTGTCGCCTGCCTTGTCGAGAACGAGAACAGGTGCTTTTTCCGCAGCCGCTCCCGTAACCTCGGTAAGCGTGGTATCGGCGTACACGTTAAAGGTGTAATTCTTCTCATAGCTTATAACCTTATCGCCGAGCTTCCAGTATGAGAAATCCTCGCCTCCGTTTACCGTTACGCTCTCGCCGTACTTCACTCCGCTTGCAACCGTTACGCTTCCCGTTTTTACCGTAAAGGTTTCACCCGAATCCTTGAAGAGCGCAACTGCACGGGTAATCTTGTTTATAAGCGTATCATCGGAAATGCTCCACTTATCAAACGCATAGCCCGTGAGATTTGCCTCCGGCTTCTTTACCGCTCCGAACAGCTCACCCTTTTGGGCGGTTTCGGCGGCGAGCTTTTCGCCGTTTCCGTTATAGAAATAAACGGGGATTGCGCTGTCCTCGGGAACTTTATCGAATACTGCAATAACTGCGGTGTTTGTATTTACCTTAAAGGTTTCCGTCGCATTTGCCGAAAGGAAAACACCTGCGCTGTTTTTCCAGTATGCAAAGGTATATGTCTCATCCGCCGTTGCGGTAACCGTTACGTCGGTACCGATTGTGACCTGTCGGACGCTTGCATCCGAAACGCTTCCGCCTTCATACGCGCTCGCCTTGAAGTTTACCTTCGTATCCGTTATCGCTTCCTCCTCGGGG
>JAZSHZ010000105.1:0-4687 GCA_045533555.1 Eubacteriales bacterium | reverse complement strand
AACGAAAAAGGTCAGTGGGAGGTAGTTAAAGCCGCTTCGGGCTTCTCAAACTTTGCCCTTTACGACAGCTACCTTATGCTCACACAGAGCAACGAGCCCAACGGAATCGTCTTCAAGATAAAGGTCGATAAGCCCCGTATGTATATGCCCTCTGTCACCTACAGAACAAGAAACCGCGGTGCATACCTCGAAACATATCTCGTTGATGAAGCTACCGCAAAGGCGGCAGGTGTTGATATCCTCTCCGATGACTACGGCACGATTTACAAAAAGCTCTCTCCGCTCGACAACACGAAGATTGACCTCTATGTTGACAATGCTACGACGAGCTCAACGGGCACGAAATACAATTATCGCGGACGCGAGCTTAAGAAGGGAACATATTATCTCATCTTCCGCGCAAACGGCAAAAACCCCGCAAACGTAAATGCAAAGCCTCAGCTCTTCATTGAGAATTTCTCGCTTGAAACTGCAGAAAACTGTCTCCAGTACATCGAGCTTTCCACAGACAAGACCACTCTCGGCAATAATGAAACCGCTCAGCTCTCGGTTACAGGTCTTCGCCTTGACAGCTCTGTAATCCCCGAAAACGAGCTCACAATCAGGTATATTTCCTCTAATGCAAGTGTCGTCTCCGTTGATGAGAACGGCGTTCTCACAGGTCTCGGAATCGGCAAATCCAAAATCACGGTTACCGTCTCCGACGGCATCAATTCCATTTCAAATTCGATAGACATCAGCGCAATCGACGAAACAGGTATTGCCGAGACAACTCTCACTGCTCCGAAGAAGATGTATGTCACGGGCAATGATAAAATCTCCTGGAAGGCAACGCTCGAAAGCGGAAATGTCCTCGTCATTCCTTTCGATACCGTTTCCTGCGAATATTCGGAAGACGGCATCGTCGAAATTGACAGTCTCGGAAACATCAAGGCGCTCAAGGAAGGTGATGTCACAGTTACCTTATCTGTGACATTCCGCGGCGCGGATATCACAAAGGAGCTTCCAATCTCCGTCGGTATCCATCAGGGAAAAACTGAGCCGACCTTCTATACATATGAAAAACGCGCAAATGCTCTCGAAAATGTCGCAAAATACGACTGGGCAAGAAAAGAAATGAAATCTGCGACCAAGGCGGCAGAAAAGTATATCCAGAACCTCGATGCATACTACGATGCAATCGTCGGTGAGGGTATTCCGCGTTCAAACCACGTCGGTTATCTTACTGACCCCACCTACACACGTTGCAGATGGTGCGGAGTCGACGTTACTGCAGAATACGGAAGCGGAAAGATGGGCGGTTGGGGGCTCAATGTTGTCGCAAACCCGTGGAAGATTCAGTGCCCGGGATGTAAGAGACGCTTCCCCTCCAATGATTTTGCGCTTCTTTATGAGCGCGGCCTTGACGAAAACGGTCTTTATAACCGCGAGCTCGCGATTGAAAACAACAAGATCGCAGTGGCAAACGGCGAAAAGGATGCGCTCGTTAACGTTCTCTATCCTGAGCTTGACAACAATATAAACCTCGGTTCAGGTCTCCGCGAGGGCGAAACAGTCGCAGGTTGGGGCGTTGATGACGGATTCGGTTACGTCCCGAAGGATAAGGACGGAAACAACTTTGTCTTTGCAAACGGTGTAAAGGAATGCCACGCATATATTCCCTATTATATGAACTATATGTGGAAAGATCATATGGATATGCTCGCAACACTTTCGGATGCATATCTCTATACGGGAGATATCAAGTACGGAAGAGCCGGCGCAATCCTTATGGACAGAGTCGCAGACTTCTATCCGACCTTCAATGCATCAAAGTATAAGAGACAGTACCATCTCTCCGACGGTGGCTCAAAGCTCGGACATATTTTCGGAAGAATTTCAGAATCAAGCACAATTACAAGTCTTGCGCTTCAGATAGACGCACTTTACCCCGCAATCTCCGATCCGCAGGTTATAAGCTATCTTTCAAAGAAGGCTATCGAAAACGGAACTGCAGAAAAGAACAACAAGTCTTCCGCAGAAGAAATATGGCGCAACTGGGAAGATAACATGCTAATGGTAATGCCGGTTGTACTCAAAACGGGACGCGCACAGGGTAACACAGGTCTTTATCAGTACGCAATGGCTTGCGTTGCAATCGTTCTTGACCGCGAACCCTATACCACCGAAATGATCGAGTGGATCTATGCAAACGACGATATAAACACAACTTACAAGGACTACAACACAACAACACTTGATGACTCGGTAGTAACCGTCGAAGGCGGTGACTTCGGAACTCTCCTCATCAACCAGCTCGACAGAGACGGTGTAAACAATGAGTCTTCGGTATCGTATAATGCTGTTCCGATAAGCAGATTCTCGAAGATGGCTGATGTTCTCAGCTTCTATAAGGGCGAAAAGGTTTATAATCCTTATGAACATCCGAAGTACGTTTCAATGCTCAGTGCTCTCACCTCGTTTGTCACGATTAACAATCAGTCAGTCAACATCGGTGATAACGTAGGAACGGCGCAGCTCCATATTAAAGGTTCTGAAGAAGCATACATAACGTTGTTCAATCTCACTGATGATGAAAACCTCAAAAAGCGCATCGCCGAGTTCCTCTATCTTACAAACCACGGCTCAACAGATGGAATCACAGACAGTATCTTCTCAAAGGATCCGGGCAAGCTCGCTGATGAGATAGAAAAATACATTGACGGAATGCCGATTCCGAATAGCCGAATGATGACAGGCTACGGATTTGCAATTCTCTGTGCCGGTGAAGATCACATATCGGCAAGTGACTCAACCGCAAATAATAATCTTCGCGACTTCTGGATGTATTTCGGAGGATTTGCAAGCCACGGTCACAGCGATACACTCAACCTCGGCATCGAGGCATACGGTCTGAACATCTCTCCTGACCTCGGTTATGCAGAAGAAGCAGGAACAGACCCGATGCGACTCCAGTGGGTCAGCAAAGGTCTTTCGCACAATGTTGTTTCGGTAAACGAAACTTCACAGAAAGCTTCGGAAGAAGCAGGAATACCGATTAACTTTGACGACTCGGGCAAGGTTAAGTTCATGGATATTTCTGCATCCGACAGATATGCGGCAACATCCGAATACAGACGAGCACTCGTTATGATTGAGGTCGATGATGATGTTTCCTACGGCGTCGATTTCTATCGCGTCAAGGGTGGAGATCAGCACACCTTCAGCTTCCATTCTCAGGCAGAAAATGCATACGGAAAAGAAGGTCTCGACTTTACTCCCGTATGGGATGAAAACGGCAACTATGTGACAGGTGCGCAGACCGTTCCCGAAAGCGGAGAATATACCGTTTCATATTGGAACGAAAGAGATGAATATGTCACAGAGCCCGTATACAAAGAGAAGGGCGAATATATCGGCTCATATGCAGATATAAAGCACGAAGCCGGAAAAGACCCGAACTCACCTGCCGCAAGCTCCTATGTAACAGTTTATCCGCGCGGATATTCATGGCTAGGAAAAGTACGCCGTGACGAAACCCCCGAAAGCAAGTTCTCTGTTGAATTCGACGTCGAGGACTACAGAAAGTCCGTTGCCGGTGGAAGTGATATCGTTCTCCGCGTTACACAGATGAATGACTGGACTCCCGATGAGGTTTCGCTCGTTTCAGGTCCTATCCCGAATCGTTCCGAGAACAGACCGATGCCTTCAACACTCGACTATATGCTCGTTCAGCGCAAGGGCAAAGATCTTGATTCTCTCTTTACGACAGTCTATGAGCCTTATAAGGGCGATCGCTATCTCTCCGATATGAATGCAGTCGAGATCACGGTTTCTGAAAACTCGGAAGCAAGACCGAAGGCAAATGACATTGCCCGCGCAGTTGCAGTTGATCACACGAACGGAAGACGCGACTATGTCATCTATGCAACGAACCCCGAAGTAACCTACACTGTCGGCGGAAAATTCGAATTCCGCGGCTCAGCAGGTGTCATCTCGATCAATGCAAACGGCGATATCATCTATCGTTACGTCTGCAATGGCGATATCATCGTCAATGCAACAGAAACCGCACCGCGCATCACGGGTATGGTAGCAGGCTTCTCCGAGGATATCTCCCTCGAGAATTACATTGACGTCAATGTAAATAATGAAGTGGCTCCTGAAGCACTTTCCGACAAATATATCTATATTGAGAATGACGGCGTTGAAAACGGCGTTTACCGAATCGAATCAGCAGAAAAGATAGGAGACGGTAAGCTTCGCCTCAACATCGGAAACGTCACACCCATCCGCGCTTATCTCGATAAGAATAATCTTGATGCAGGATACACCTACAACATATCAACATCCCAGCACTTTGAAATCCCGATGTCATTCGTTGACAGCGGAGCTCCTGTCTTCTCTCAGATAAACGATATGACGACATCCGCAGGAAGCGCGATCAAGACAACGCTCAAGGCGACAAGTTCTTTCGACGGAGTCACCGTCACATACGAAGGAACTTCACTTCCGAGAGGTGCAACATTGGACAGCGAGAGCGGTGAATTCATCTGGAAGCCCGAAAGCTCTCAGATCGGAAAGAACCACATCGCAATCACCGCGATTGACTCCGATGGAAGACAAACAACGAAGCATTTCTATATCACGGTCTATGGTTCAACCACAGGCGGCGGTGGCGGCGCAAGCTCCGGCGCACCGTCCACAC
>JAZSHZ010000292.1:0-16383 GCA_045533555.1 Eubacteriales bacterium | reverse complement strand
AAATATTTTCGAAGCACTTTCGCAAAATATACAAAAAGCACGGATATGGCGCTTAAATTTGCCATATCCGTGCTTAAACATTCAATTAATTTTTAAGTTGAGCGATGCTTTCATCAAGGTTTGCGATAAGCGCTGTAATCTTAACAAGCTTTTCGCGCTCTGCCTCAACGACATTAGCCGGAGCTTTTGCGACAAAACCTGCATTGTTGAGCTTTCCGCTTATCATATTAAATTCCTTTTCAGCTTTTTCGCGATCCTTCTGCAGACGCTTGAGCTCTGCTTCAAGATCAATAAGTTCATTCATCGGAATGAAGAGCTTTGCAGATCGAGAAACGACAGAAACCATCTTTGAAGTATCTTCAACGCCTGAGCTCATAATAACCTCGGATGCAGAAGCAAGCTTAATAAAGAACGGACGTCC
The DNA here is from genome assembly GCA_045533555.1 of Eubacteriales bacterium. GTDB lineage: Bacteria > Bacillota > Clostridia > Oscillospirales > JAAYXM01 > SIG480. The sequence goes on along the minus strand of JAZSHZ010000292.1, from coordinate 15,962 downwards.
GAGTTCAAAGACATTCTTTGCCTTTTCATCATCGGGTATGATATAAAGCTGTGCCTTTTTCGAAGGTGCAACATTCATTTCAGCACGACGATTTCTGATACCACGAACAGCCTGCATAAGAAGCTCCATGCTATCCTCTTCAGCCTTGAAACTGAGGCTCTCGTCTGCCTCCGGCCACTTGGAAATCATTATTGATTCGCCGTCGTGCGGAAGCGTCTGCCATATTTCCTCGGTAATAAACGGCATAAACGGATGAAGCAACTTAAGCGTGTTTGAAAGTACATAGCAAAGGACCTTTTCAGCGATTTCTCGGCTGGTGGGATCCGCATCATCATTGAGTCGCGGCTTGACAAGTTCGATATACCAGTCACAGTAGTTATCTCTAATGAATTCCTGAAGCTTCTGTGCTGCAATTCCGAGCTCATATTTATCGATGTTATCGGTAATCTCGGAGACGAGCGTATTGAACTTTGAAATGATCCACTTATCTTCCAAAGCAAGCTTATCAAGCTCAGGAAGTTCGCACTTATCAATATTGAGATTCATCATGACAAAACGCGAAGCATTCCAGATTTTGTTTGCAAAGTTTCTGTTCGCTTCAACGCCCGGCGCGCCAACTATCTTGTTGATCTCGGGGTTGGGGTTCTTACCCTTTTCGACCGGAGGATCATAGGTAACCGGGAATCTCATATCGTTTCCGGGAGCAACACCAGTGACAAGAGTAAATCTGAGAGCATCCGCACCGTACATATCAATAATCTGAAGCGGGTCAACGCCGTTACCCTTGGATTTAGACATTTTCTCGCCGTTTCCATCTCGGACAAGACCATGTATGAACACATGCTTGAACGGAGCCTCGCCTGTATGCTCACAAGCCGAGAATATCATTCTTGAAACCCAGAAGAAGATTATGTCATATCCCGTTACAAGTGTGCTTGTCGGATAGAAATAATCATAATCCTTCGTCTTTTCAGGCCAACCGAGAGTCGAGAACGGCCAAAGTGCAGACGAGAACCATGTATCAAGAACATCCTCTTCTTGTCTTACCGGCTTACCGCATTTGGGACATACGGTAATATCCTCTTTCGAAACGGTCATTTCACCGCAATCATCGCAATAGAATGCGGGAATTCTGTGGCCCCACCATAACTGACGGGAGATGCACCAGTCATATACGTTTTCCATCCAGTTCATATACGTCTTGGAGAAGCGATCAGGAACGAATTCGGTCTCGCAGCTTTTTACACACTCAATAGCAGCTTCCGCAAGAGGCTTCATATTGACGAACCACTGATCTGAAACAATCGGCTCGATGGTAGTTCCGCAACGATAGCACTGACCGACGTTATGAGAATGATCCTCAGTTTTGACAAGAAGACCCATCTGCTCAAGATCGTTAATCATCGCCTTGCGGCATTCATAGCGATCCATACCTTCATATTTTCCTGCATATGAATTCATTGTTGCATTATCATTCATAACCTTGATAATTTCGAGGTCATGACGTTTTCCGACTTCGAAGTCATTCGGATCGTGTGCAGGAGTGATTTTTACACAACCCGTTCCGAATTCCTTATCAACATATTCATCTGCAATAACAGGAATCTCTCTGTCCGTAAGCGGCAAAAGAAGCATTTTTCCAACAAGATCCTTATAGCGTTCATCTTCAGGATTAACAGCAACCGCAGTATCACCAAAAAGAGTTTCAGGTCTTGTTGTTGCAATGATAACATATTCATCCGTATCTTTGATCTGATACTTAATATGCCAGAAATGGCCCGCATGTTCTGCATGCTCAACTTCTTCATTTGAAAGAGCTGTTATACAGTTGGGACACCAGTTGATAATTCTCGGACCTCTGTATATCAGGCCTTTTTCATACAGATTGACAAAAACCTCGCGAACTGCCTTTGAACATCCTTCATCCATTGTGAAACGTTCTCTGTCCCAATCACAAGAACAACCGATTTTCTTAAGCTGGCTGATTATACGACTACCGTATTTTTCCTTCCAATCCCAAACTCTTTCAAGGAACTTCTCGCGACCGAGATCATAACGGGTGAGACCCTCTTTTTCGCGGAGCTCTGCCTCAACCTTAATCTGCGTTGCAATACCTGCATGGTCCGTTCCGGGAACCCACAAGGTCTCAAAGCCCTGCATTCTCTTATAACGAATAAGTATATCCTGCAAGGTCTCATCAAATGCATGACCCATATGGAGCTGCCCCGTGACATTTGGGGGCGGGATTACGATCGTGAAAGGCTTCTTGTCTTCATTAACCTCTGCGTGAAAATACTTCTTCTCTTCCCATTCTTTATAAAGACGGGACTCGACATCGCGGGGATTATAAATTTTATCCAACTGCTTTGCCATTGATATTCCTCCTTAAAATAAAAAATCCCCATGTCCTAAAGACATGGGGCGACAGTTTTACGAAACTTCGCGGTACCACCCATATTCAGTGTGTTAATCACACCCTCGAAAGCTTATATCGGTGCTTAACCGGCAAAGCTTAATCACATACGCTTTCAGCTCTGCAGCTCCGGAGTGACACCTTTGCCCTAACCTGCCATGCTCACAGCAACGCACGGCTCTCTGAAAGGTTATAACGGCAACATTATCTCCATCATTGCTCATTTTATATAATACAATGTTTTATTGGAAATGTCAAGGATAATATGGCATTCGAAGACTTAATTCCGAAAATTTTGCAACATCTTCTGTAATATTAGTTGCATCTCTTGCTTTATAACTGCTCCTGTATCAGGTATAAGGACGTCATATTCCGTTTGTTTTTAACAAATCAACCGTTTCTACCACACTCTCGAATATTAAGATAATATACTCTGTCATTGCCGACTTTTTTCTCATTCCTTTCGCTTATTCTTCTTCCTTCGCTATCTTGACCGTCCATACCCGATCCACGAGTTCTCTCGAAGCGCCCTTTTCTAAAGCTTCTTTCTTCAGTTTTTCCATATGCGCTATTACTTTCGGTATCTGACTCTCCGGGAATCTTCTTTGAGAACCATTTATTTCCACTGTCACCAGTTTCTCTTTCTTCATCTAAAACACCTCTTTTTGTTATGGTTTCATTATACACAGTATTCATCTTCCGCGCAACGGTACTTTGTGCATTCTCTGCTCTTTGACAGCACTTGAGCGCGATGACAATTCCACCTATATTTAGGATCATTCTACTCATTTTCAACAAAAAATTGTTGAAAAAATTATCATTTTGGCGTATAATGTAAAAAAAAACGTCGAGAGGGGTCAATTATGTATCGTATTGGAGATAAAATCGTTCATCCTATGCACGGCGCAGGTGTAATTGAAGATATTGTCAATCGAACCGTCAACGGAAAAACTCTTGATTATTATATACTGAAGCTTCCCTCGAACAATATGACTCTTATGGTGCCTGTTGAGACGAGCGAGGCTGTCGGTTTGCGTGACGTTATCAGTTCCGAACGTGCAGATGAGCTCATTGACCTTGCTTCAAAGATTGAAATTGATGAAATTCAAAATTGGAACAGACGCTATCGAGACAATGTTTCAAAACTTAAAAGCGGAGAGCTTGATGAGGTAATCCGCGTTATAAAGTCCCTGACATACAGAGATACAAAAAACGGCCTTTCCACAGGTGAAAGAAAAATGCTTCATTCTGCAAAGCAAATTCTCATATCAGAACTCATTCTTGCAAAGAACAAAACTTATTCCGAAATTGAGAACGAGCTTAATAACGCTATGTCTTCAGCAAAATAAACTTGCATCCAAAATATATTATGATATAATAAATCTGTGTATTGCTTACACGGATTTATTTTTTACGGGGTGAGACAATTGTGTCTTTTAAAAAAAAATAAAAAAAGAAAAACATGCGTTGCGATAATCCCTGCGGCAGGCTCCTCGACAAGAATGAAAAGCTGCGGAGATAAATTATTTTTAAACATAAACGACCTTCCGATTATCGTCTACACTCTTCTTGCTTTTGAAAAATGCGAGATGATAGACGAAATTATAGTACCAACACGCGAAGATCTTATTTCGGAAATAAAAGCTTTGTGTAACAAACATTCCATAACAAAAGTAAAGTCTGTTATTTGCGGCGGATCAACCCGTTCTGAATCCGTTCTTAACGGCGTTATTGCTGCAAACGGAAAATTTGATCTTATTGCGATTCACGATGCTGCAAGACCCTTCATTTCGGATAAGATTATCACTGAAACAATTAATGCCGCTTCCCGTTTCGGAGCCGCAGCACCCGGAGTACCAATCAAAGATACTGTTAAAAAAGCAGAATCAAATATTATTACCGAAACAATTCCACGCGAAACCCTTACTGCAATACAGACACCGCAGATTTTTGACAGTGATCTCATCGCAGGTGCACTGAAAAATGCGGTTGATAAATCTCTACCCATAACTGATGATTGCTCAGCAGCGGAAATGATAGGTATGAAAATATATTTAACCGAAGGTGATTATTTTAATATTAAAATAACCACACCGGAAGATATGGTATTCGCATCAGCTATTTATAAAAAAATAAATCAGGAGAAATAAATTATGAGAATCGGACACGGATATGATGTTCACAGACTGACAGAAAACAGAAAACTGATTCTTGGCGGAGTCGATATTACATACGAAAAAGGACTTCTCGGACACAGTGATGCAGATGTTCTTCTTCATGCAATTTCCGATGCATTGCTCGGCGCAGCGGCACTTGGAGATATTGGAAAACACTTTCCGCCAACAGACCCAAAATATCTCGGAGCAGACAGCATTGAGCTTTTAAAGCAAGTTAATGAGCTCATCCAACAAAAGGGATATGTAATTGAAAACATCGATTCAACCGTTATTGCCCAGAAGCCGAAACTGCTCCCTTACATTGAGATAATGCGTGAAAACATTGCAAAAGCATTGAAAATCTCAATTGATTCTGTCTGTGTCAAGGCGACAACTGAAGAAAAGCTCGGTTTTACCGGAAGCGGCGAAGGAATCTCTGCGCATGCTGTTGTATTGATAAAATAATATAAATAAAAATTGCAAGTCCGTTTATTTTGAGGACCTGCAATTTTTTTATATTTAAAAATAGAATAAACACATAAAAGAAAGGAGATGTTTATTAATGGTTTTATTATCAACAATAGCGTTTTTTCTTTCAAATTGCCTTTATTTCATACTTAGCCTCTCAAACGGAACATTCCCTAAGCCGTTATCGGCAAAAGAAGAACGAGAATATCTCGAAAGTTATCATAATGACGGAGATAAAAACGCGAGGGATATTCTCATTGAGAGAAATATGCGTCTCGTTGCCCATGTCATAAAAAAATATTATACTTCTCCGCAGGATCAGGATGATTTAATTTCAATCGGGTCAATCGGTCTGATCAAAGCAATAAACACATTTAAGCCAAATAAAGGAACGAGACTTGCAACATATGCAGCGAGATGCATCGAAAACGAAGTTCTGATGCATTTTCGCGCTTCGAAAAAGATTGCAACAGAGGTTTCGCTTTCCGAAACACTCGACACGGATGCTGAAGGAAACTCACTGGCACTTCTCAATGGCTCACGTTCGGAAGACATAAGACTTGACAAAGTCGAAAGCGCAGATACAATCGAACTTCTTTATGCGCTTGTCAACAGTTGTCTTGATAAACGTGAGCGCGAAATTATAATTATGCGCTATGGATTATTCGATACAATACCGCGAACACAGCAAGATATTGCAAAAAAATGCAATATATCTCGTTCATATGTCAGCAGATTGGAGAAGAAAGCATTGGAGAAACTCAGGGCGCACCTTTAACTCTTTAAATTGAAAACTCACATCCGCAATACTCTTGCCTATATAATCCAAATTCCTTTGAAAGCTCTATGGAACGCTTATACCCTTCTCTTTTTTTGAAATCAGAATAAAGATATTCAACACCATATTTTTCAGAAATTTCTCTTCCGAGTTCATTGAGAGCGATTGCGTTTTTATGCGGACTGACAGAGAGCGTCGTCGTAAAGAAATCAAATCCCTCTTCTAAGGCAATTTGCGCGGTTTTCTCCATACGAAGCCTGAAGCATTCAAGACAACGTGCGCCACCTTCCGGCTCCGATTCAAAGCCTTCCACAAAACCCAAAAACTCACTATGTTCATATGGCAAGTTGATCATCTTTACAGCATTCAAAGACCTATGCTTTTCAATAACTTCGCGCTGAGTATTTAATCTTTTCGCGAATTCATCTTCAGGATAGATATTGGGGTTATAAAAAAAGACAGTAATATCAAAATATCTCTCAAGATATTCAAGAACATAAGTGCTGCAAGGCCCGCAACAGCTGTGAAGAAGCAACGTAGGCCTGCTGTTTTTTTTCGTCAGTTCTTCAATTTTCTTGTCACACAGAATTTGGTAATTAACTTTCAAAGCAAGACCTCATTTCAGCTTAATGATTTTTTTCGCTCCGTCACATATCACAACTAATTCGTTTTTGGATTTGAAATAAAAGGAAGAATTATCGCTGTTGAACTCCGAATCTTCACCAATCAGTGATTCAAGCGTAATTTCTTCTCCGTCCGTTTGGCGGATATTATAATAATTTGTGATATTTGATGGTTGAAACGTGATGGAATATGATAAAACCTCATCATCGGAATATAATTCAGTCATTTCTGCGCGCTCTTCATTCGCTGGTTTAATATTTGATTTTGCAGCTGATGCTTCTTCAATCGCGGTATCAGATTTAACATCCGGTGCTTCCATTGATCTCCCCTCTAAAACAAATTCGGTCGAAGTTTCCGAAGGCACAACATCCAGGTCATTACCCGACGAGAGAAAATAACCGACACTTATCATAACACATAACAAAACGCAAGCCGCAACAGATGCATATCTGAAAATCAATTGTTGGCGTTTAGGGTATATGCTTTTTTCATTTTTCAGGGCATCCTCGACAACACTGCAAAGCTCAGGAGGAATATCAATCGAATCATATTTCTTTTTTGCTCCAAGAAATAAATCTCTCATATTTCATTCTCCTTCTCATACAGTTTTTTTAGTTTTTTCAAGGCACTGTAAAGTCTTGTTTTCACAGTACTAAGATTTGTTTTTGTAATAGTTGAAATTTCGTTCAAAGAAAGATCCTCGAAATAACGTAACAGTATAACTGTTTTTAATTCATTAGGCAAACTGTTGATCGAATTATAAAGCGCATCATCTCTGTTAAAGGCTTTCTCATCATACTGATTTTCAGGAATCATTTCGTCAGAAACAGGAAACTCGCGCTTACTTTTGTTTAAAAATGAATAAGTTTCATTAAGCAAAACCTTGTAAAACCAGGAATTAATTTTATCAATGTCCCTTATATTGGTGTACTTCTCCATAGCTTTACACACCGAGTTCTGAACTATATCAAGTGCCGCGTCCTTATCATGGACATAACTGTACGCAAACCGATAAAAACGCGACTGATTCTCGATTATATATTCGGTTATTTTTTCTCGCATCAACTCTGTTGTCATTATCGTTTTCCTCATAAACCGGTATATTTATTAGATAGTTTATCCGCTAAAAAAGTTTTAATTAAAAAAACTTTCCATAAATTACTTGTTTTATCATCATCATTTATGGTATTATTTTTATAATACCCGAACACGGAGGTTTTGTCAATGAGGATAGCAGGTATAGACTACGGAGACAAAAGGATCGGAGTTTCCTTCTCTGATTTAAGCGGTATGCTTGCCGGCGAAAGTTTTACAATAAACGTTACAAATCCTGATAAAGCTTTTGATGAGCTTTGTGAGAGCATTATTTCAAGAAGTTGCTCTGAAATCGTTCTCGGTTATCCGAAGCACATGAATGCTGATATTGGTGACAGAGCAAAAAAAAGCGAGCTGATTGCTGAAAAATTGCGTGAAAGAACAAATCTAAATGTAATTTTATGGGATGAACGATGCACGACTGTCGATGCACATAGAATCCTCAGCGAAACAGGTTATCACGGAAAAAAGAGACGCGCAAAAATCGATTCCGTCGCTGCATCACTTATTCTTCAGAACTATCTTGACTATAAAAGAGGAACAGGATTTTAACCCTGCTCCTCTTTTATATTTCCCGATGATTCATTCAAACCATGCATAAAACCACCCATCTTGGGTGAACAAACATCACCGGCTATAAGCTTATTTTTATAAACAATTATGTTTGCAACCGCATCTTCATCCTGTTTGTGATTATTGATTTTATATGTATATCTCATAACTTTTTTTCCCGAATGTTTTTCAAGATTATAACCTTGTTTTTTCTGCAGTTCATTATATTCCGCGTATACACCATCAAATTCCTGCGGAATTCTTACTTCCATTGTTTCAAGAGGTGCTTCATCCTCTTCCCATCCGAAGCTTTTCAAAAACTCAACACGGTCTTTATTTGTTTTAATTTTTAATTCAACGCTTTCAATTTCAGTTCCGTCCGATACAGAAACGCTTTCACTTGCATCGATATCCCGAAAATACACAATACAAGTGCAAATCAGGATACAAATAACAAGTATTGATGAAACAACCTTTCTTCTTGTCAGCTTTGTTGTAAAAACAATCATTATCTCATTTCCTTTCAGTATTTTTATATTTAATATTTATTATCCGAAAATCCAAAATATAACCTGATTTAAAAGCTTAAATCAATTGACTGCAAAGTGATTTTGTGATATTATAAAATATCATATTAAAAAAAGGAATTTAAACATATGTGGATAGCAGAAAACTTTAACGACTATACTGTAATTGATTGCGGAGACGGTGAAAAACTCGAGCGTTGGGGCGACTATTATCTTGTTAGACCCGAACCGCAGGCGATTTGGTCTTCCCCCCGCAAGAATCCCTATTGGCGCAAATACGATGCACTATATTCCCGTTCTTCATCAGGTGGAGGAAGCTGGACAAACAGAACATTACCTGCTACATGGTCAATCTCCTACAAAGAACTCACATTTAATCTTAAACCGATGAATTTCAAACACACGGGCATTTTTCCCGAGCAGGCTTCGAACTGGGATTTTATTATGGATAAAATCTCATCTGCAGGAAGACCGATAAACGTGCTTAATCTTTTTGCCTACACCGGTGCGGCAACGATTGCGGCTGCAAAAGCAGGTGCTTCAGTCTGCCATGTCGATGCTGCAAAAGGAATGGTTGCATGGGCGCGCGAAAATGCCGCTTCTTCAGGGCTTTCCGATGCACCAATTCGCTGGATAGTTGACGATTGCGCCAAATTTGTTGAGCGTGAAATTCGCCGCGGGAGAAAGTATGATGCAATAATTATGGATCCTCCGTCGTACGGACGCGGACCCACAGGTGAAATCTGGAAAATCGAGAATAATCTTTATGATTTTATTGATTTATGCTCCGGTGTTCTTTCAGACGATCCGCTCTTTGTTCTTATAAGTTCATATACAACCGGACTCGCTCCTTCTGTCACAAAATACATGGCCGATTTATTCTTCACAAAGAAATACGGTGGTAAGAGTGAATGCGACGAGCTCGGTCTCCCTGTCAAAGAAACAGGATTGTTTCTTCCTGCAGGAAGTGCTATGCGTTGGTCGTCGATATAGTTGAATTAAGGTGTCTTCATATGAATGAAATAATCAAATCAGAAAACTTGACATTTAGATATAACATCAACAACTCAAATGATAAAGAAGCATTATCGGAAGTTAATATTTCCGTTGCTGAAGGCGAATACCTGGTTATTCTTGGGCACAACGGCTCAGGAAAATCTTCGCTCGCAAAGCATTTCAATGCCGTTCTTCTCCCCTGCGGTGGAAGAATATATGTTGACGGGATGGACACGCAAAACGAAGAACTTCTTTATGAAATACGAAAGACATGCGGGATGGTTTTTCAAAATCCGGATAATCAGATCGTCGCAACAATAACGGAAGAAGATGTTGCATTCGGCCCTGAGAATCTCGGCATCCCGAGAGATGAAATCAGAAGCCGCGTTGACGATGCTTTAAAGACTGTCGGTATGTATCATCTTCGAAACCATGCCCCCCACCTCCTTTCCGGTGGTCAAAAGCAGCGAATCGCAATTGGCGGAGTCATTGCAATGAGACCCAAATGTATTGTTCTCGATGAGCCGACATCGATGCTCGATCCTGCCGGAAGACGCGATATTCTCGCAATTCTCGATGAGCTGAACAAAAAGCATAATATTACCATCATTCTAATCACTCATCATATGAATGAGGCCGTTTCAGCAGATAGAATCATTATAATGAACAGCGGAAAAATCGAGCTTGAAGGAACTCCGAAAGAGATATTCGGTCAAATCGATTTGATAAAAAAATTCGGGCTTACCGTCCCACAAACCGTTGAATTAATTAATGAGCTGAACAAAAAAGGATTCAATTTATCATTAGAAAACATCTCAATTGATGAATGCGTTGATGCAATCATCTCCGCACTCAACAGATAACTCCGGAGGTAGCTTAACTTGAACGCTATTATGAGCATACGCGGACTTTCGCATATATACAGCCCCAAGACACCTTTTGAATGTTCCGCGATAAAAAACATTAATTTGGATATTTTTGAAGGTGAAACGCTTGGTATTATCGGACACACTGGCTCCGGGAAATCCACCCTTGTTTCACACCTCAACGGTCTCATCAGACCATCCTCCGGCACTATAAAATATTGCGGAGAAGATATTTTCAAATCCAAAAATTTCACTCATGAAATCAGATTTAAAGTCGGTGTCGTTCTTCAATACCCCGAATATCAATTGTTTGAAGAGACAGTGTATAAGGACATCGCGTTTGGTCCTTCCAATATGAGTTTATCCAAAGATGAGATTGATGCCCGCGTCAAGGAGGCTGCAAATTTTGCAGGACTTGACGAGAGCTTACTTGAAGCATCTCCATTTGAACTTTCGGGCGGACAAAAACGACGCGTTGCTATAGCCGGTGTTATAGCTATGCGACCAAAGATCCTCATACTCGATGAACCTACCGCAGGGCTTGATCCTGTTGGTCGTGAGGATCTTCTTGAACACATAAAGAATTACCGTGATACCACAGGTGCCGCTGTCGTTATTGTATCGCACAGTATGGAAGATATTGCCGCATTAGCAGACCGATTGCTTGTTATGAATCGTGGCGAAATGATGCTTTATGGGACACCCTCGGAGGTTTTCGCAAAATATGATACTCTAATTTCGGCGGGACTCGATTTACCACAGGTTACTCATATCGTTAACCGCCTCAAAAGTCGCGGACTCAATCTCCCTGACGGAATATACACAATTGCTCAAGCAGTTGATGCAATTGCGGGACTCGGAGGTGTTTGCAGTGATTAAGGATATCACCCTCGGTCAATATTTTCCCGGTGACAGTATAATACACAAGCTTGATCCGAGAATAAAACTTGTCCTTACAACGATTTTTATCGTGGCTTTATTTCTATGCAAAGGCTTTATTCCATATGCAATTATGTCTGTCTTTCTTTTCTCGGTTATACTTATTACTCGTATAAACCTCAAGCTTCTTTTCAAGAGCCTTAAGCCCATTCTTATTCTCCTCGCATTCACCGGAGTTTTGAATGTTTTTTACAACACCGAAGGAAAAGAGCTTTTGCATCTTGGCAGTATCACGATCACCAGTGGCGGCATATATACCGCTTTGTTTATGGTTATACGCATCATCCTCCTTGTTATGGGGACATTTGTCATGCTGACATACACAACCTCTCCAATAATGCTTACAGACGGACTGGAATCGTTGCTTTCCCCTCTCAAGAAAATCCGCTTTCCTGTCCACGAGCTTTCTATGATGATGTCAATAGCTCTTCGTTTTATTCCGACATTAATTGAGGAAACCGATAAAATTATGTCAGCGCAGAAATCCCGCGGCGCAAATTTTGAAACAGGAAGCATCGTCAAACGTGCAAAAGCCCTGATCCCCGTTCTTATCCCACTTTTTATAAATTCTTTTCGCAGAGCCGAAGACCTTGCACTTGCTATGGAATGCAGGTGCTACAAAGGCGGTGAAGGCAGAGTCAGACTTCGCGTCATGAAACTGTCCGCAAGAGATTATGTTTGCCTCGCAATATCTTTATTGATTTTTGCCGCAGCAATTTTTCTTTCAAACTTTTTAACGATTGGTGTTCTTGTATGAGAAATATAGCTCTTGTTCTTTCTTATGACGGAAGCAATTATCACGGATGGCAAAGCCAAGCAAATGCTGTGAGTGTTCAAAGCACCTTAACAGCTGCGGCGTCTTCACTTTTCAACGAGCAGGTAAAGATTACGGGATGCGGCAGAACGGATACCGGAGTTCATGCAAAAAACTATGTTGCAACAACGCGAACATCATCCGGCATACCTTTAAACAAGCTCCCTTACGCACTTAACTCTATGCTTCCTTCAGATATATCAATAAAAAACGCAATTGAAGTTGATGACGATTTTCACCCCGTTCATTCCTGCATAGAAAAGGAATATACATACTATATTTATACAGATACACTACGAGATCCTTTTCTTGACAGAACGATGCTTCACTATCGTTATCCGATAAATATTGAAAACATTCGTAAAGCCGCAGGTTTCTTTATCGGGACACACGACTTTTCCTCAATGCGAAGTCTTGGCACACCGGTGAAATCCACTGTAAGAACTGTTTATCGGTGCGATATATCTCAAAAATCAAATATTATTTCAATAGCCATCTCAGCAAATGGATTTCTCTATAATATGGCGCGAACGATCGTCGGAACATTGCTTGATGTTGCATCAGGAAAAACAGCGTCGGATGATATTGAATTCATTCTGAAGAGTGCTGACCGCTCTCTCGCGGGTGCGACAGCACCTGCTCATGCACTTTTTATGACCAAAGTAGTCTACCCTTCCAAATACAATTTTCAGACTTTCGAAACGGAGTGACATTAATGTCCGCAAAACAAAAAAAGCCAAAACGTCTTTCCGGGCGCTTTGCCGTTTTCATTACAATTCTTTTATTTGTTTGCGCAATAATTTTTTTAAACACAAAATTCAGCTCCGGCTCAATGCGTAGAATTGCTTATTGGATATTCAACGGAGTTCAAGGAGATGCAACTGAATCATCAATTACGTTTGATTCAAACGAATGCAACAAATACACTGTTTTAAACGGTAATTTATGTGTTGTTGCACCCGAAAAAGTTTCCTCATATAAACTTTCAGGAAAACAAAACATCTCTCTTCCTGTTTTATTGCGTGCCCCTGCTGTCGAAACATCAAAATCATACTATATCGCGTATGATCTCGGTGGTTTGAATTTTTATGTTGTCAATAATAATAAGCTTTTGTTTTCTGATACCTGCGAATCAAAGATTTTAAATATCAATGCCAACAAAGCAGGGAGTTTTTCAGTAATAACAGACGGCACTGACTGCAAAAGCCTTGTTTCCATCTACAATGAGGAATTTCTTCCCTACTACAAATTTTATTCCTCCGATAATTATGTCTCTGACGCAGCTGTTTCCCCAAACGGTAAAGATGTTGCCATCATTACATACGGAGCACGTGAAGGAAGCTTTTCCTCAACACTTTGTCTCGCTCACACAAATGAGAATGGATTTTATAAAACCGCAGACCTTGGAGATGTGGTTTCTTTTCATGTAACGTATTTGTCTGACAGAAGAATTCTTCTTGTGACCGATAAAAGCTCATCTGTATTTGACTCCGACGGTAATCTTGTTTCAACGGTTTCATATGACGGATTATCTTTAAAAGCATTTTCAACAACTGATAAACAAGCTGCAATTCTTCTTGACAACTACAGCAACGGAGGAAACAGCAAACTTCTTTTCATTAATAAATCCGGTGAAAAAGTAAATGAGATTGATTTTGAAACAGACATTTTCTCAATCTCCTGCGCAGGAAAATACACAACCGTTCAATTCTCGGATAAATGTGTTGTGTACGATATCAACGGAGAAATACACTGCGAATTTTTGATTCCGGCCACCGTAACAAAATGCATTGCAAATAAGGACGGTTCGGTAATCTCCGTCGGTGAAAACTATGCAACGTTATATGTAAAATAAAGGAGTTGTTTAACTTATGAAGCTTCCAATTCCGATAATAGCCGATATTATCACCGTCGCAATTATTATCATTTCAATGATCATCGGAAGAAAACGCGGCTTTATAAAAACAGTTTCCGGAATTTTGACCGTGATTATAGCTTTTTCTCTCGCGTCTTTTGCAGCCAAAGAAACTGCACCTGTTATTTCTGAAAAGTACATTTCTCCATACTTATCCTCAGCTATAGTTGACGAGGTAAAACAAACGCCGGAAAACACACTCGATCTCGATGAATTAAGTAATCTTTTTTCAAATATAGGAATTCCCGAAGGTATCATCAGCAGCGCAGTTGCAGATGTCTCAAAAACACTTACGCAAAATATAGCAGAACCATTAACAACAATGACAAACAATATATCTGCGCGGCTTACTTTTGGGGCTTTATTTATTATTTATTTTCTGATATTGTTACTGGCAGTATCTCTTTTATTCAAGCTCTTAAATCTTATTTCAAAATTACCCGTTCTCAATTTTACAAACCGTTTGTTAGGACTTATTTTTGGTCTGATTTCAGGGTATCTTATAATTATGGTAGCTTCTTTCATTTTGAATAAAACCGGAACGCTCCTCACAGATGGTGTAATTTCAGAATCAATAATTTTGAAACACATTATAAAATATTCATTCTTTTCTTTTTTGAAATAAACATCGAAAAGAAATCTAATAAACAACACACAGAAAGGATTTAAACTATGCAGCCAACATTATGCAGTCGATGCAAAAAAAACATCGCTGTTATTTTCGTTACCAAAATGGAAGGTGACCAATCCGTCAGCGAAGGCATCTGTCTTAAATGTGCAAGAGAACTTGGAATCAAACCCGTCGATGATTTTATAAACAAGATGGGTATAACTGATGAAGAACTCGAATCAATGACAAATGAGATGATGGGAATGCTGGGCGATCTTGAAGGCGGAAACTTGCCCGGCATCATTGAAAACGATGATTCCGATGATGATGCAGACGGAAAAACCGCAACCTTCCCTTTCCTGAACAAGTTGTTTGGAGCAAATCCGCCTATTTCTCCTCAACCTAACAATAACAACACTGAAAATGAAACAAAAAAAGGCGAAAAAAAGCCCCCCAAATATAAGTTCCTTGATAATTTTTGCATATCTTTGACAAATCGTGCAAAAGAAGGAAAACTCGACCGAATCATCGGCAGAGAGACAGAAATTGAGCGAGTTATTCAGATTTTGAACAGACGCCAAAAAAACAATCCTTGTTTGATTGGAGAGCCCGGCGTCGGAAAAACCGCAATTGCCGAGGGGCTTGCAATCAAAACATTTGAAGGAAACGTTCCGGCAAAGCTTCAGGACAAAGAGATTTATCTGCTTGATCTCACCTCCCTTGTCGCAGGAACACAATTCCGCGGTCAATTTGAAAGTCGTATGAAAGGTCTTATTGATGATATCAAGAAAAAAGGTAATGTTATTCTTGTTATTGATGAAGTCCACAACCTTGTCGGTGCGGGCGACGCAGAGGGTTCTATGAATGCAGCAAACATTCTCAAACCTGCACTCTCCAGAGGTGAAATCCAGGTAATTGGTGCAACAACATTTACTGAATATCGCAAGCATATTGAAAAAGACAGCGCACTCGAGCGACGTTTCCAGACGGTTATTGTCAATGAACCGTCGATAGACGAAACAGTTGAAATCATACGTGGAATTTCGCATTACTATGAAGAGTATCACGGTGTTAAAATAACCGATAAAATCGCCCGTCTTGCCGTTATTCTCTCCGAGCGATATATAACAGACAGATTCCTTCCCGACAAAGCAATCGATCTTATTGACGAGGCTTGTTCGGACTTAAATCTCAAGAGCAAATATATCG
>JAZSHZ010000129.1:0-2897 GCA_045533555.1 Eubacteriales bacterium | reverse complement strand
GTTATACGGTCTTATCTTCATTTAATCACATCCCTTTTTCAAGGAAAGTTTATCATTAAAATGCATAAAAATCAAGGCAGAATATGTACCGATTTGATAATTGTAAAAGAGAACGGAAGATGGTATTATTAATATCAGGCGGGATTAATATGAATGGCAAAGCAAATCCCGAAGCCGTTTTTGAAAAACTTTTCGGCAATACGGCAAGCAAATATGATATTGAAATTGTTTATGAGAATTCAAAGCGAGTTTCTTACTGCGAAAAAACCCACAGAGTTACCGACGAAAAATATATTCTTTCCGTTTCTGGCAAAGAAGTGAAAATTTATTGCTCCTGCAAGAAAGGTGCCTTCCGTGCTCTCTGCGATTTTGCAAGGCGTATTGATGAAAGCACCGTTTCCGACGGCGAATATATATGTTCACCCTCGTTTTCGGCAAGAGGATATATTGAAGGCTTTTACGGTACACCGTGGAGCCATAAAAACCGTAAATCCGTTATGGAGCTTATGGCAAAAAACAGGATGAATACGGTTTATCACGCGCCGAAGGATGATTTGTTTCACCGCGAAAAATGGCGCGAGGAATATCCCACAGATGAACTTGCAAAACTGAAAGAGCTTGTTGATGAAGCTTCGAAATATTATATGGATTTCTTCTGGTGCATTGCGCCGGGACTTTCGATGAAATATTCCGACGGTGCCGAATTTGATGCGCTGATGAATAAAACAAAGCAGCTTCATTCAATCGGAATAACCTGCTTCGGTCTGTTGCTTGATGATATTGATGAAGAGCTTGCATTTGATGAGGACAAGGCTGTTTTCGGAGAAACGGTCAACGCTCATATTGAGCTGATAAACAGATATTATGCCGCATTGAAAGAGCTTGACTCATCAATCCGTCTCACCGTTTGCCCAACTCTTTATCACGGAAAAAGCAATGAATATTATATCTCAAAGCTCGGCAAAAACATACCGCCGCTTGTTTCCGTTTTCTGGACAGGCAGAGACATCTGCTCCCGAGAGCTGACAAGTCCCGAAGCAGTCAGGTTTGTTGAAAACACATATCACAAGCCCCTTTATTGGGATAATTATCCCGTAAACGATTGCTCGATGTTTAACGAGATGCATATCTCCCCCATTATCGGACGCGACCCCGATTTGTATAAGTATTCCGAAGGCATCATCTCAAACTGTATGGAATATGCGGAATGCTCGAAAATCCCGCTGATAACCTTTGCGGATTATCTGTGGGACAGCGAAAATTATGACCCGCAGAAATCCTGGGAGAATGCGATAAGGCAGGTTATCGGAAAAGAAAATGCGGATAATTTCGTTATCTTTGCAGATCATCTTTATACTTCGTGCCTTAAGGATGCAAATTCAAGGCGTATGTATGAAGCGTTTGATGAAATCGAAACCGCCTTCAAATCAGGCAGCCAAGAGAAAGCTGTTGCTCTTGCAGAAGATTATCTCGGTAAAATGAATGCGTGCAGAGACTATCTCAAGCAGGATTTACCCATTTGCTGCGAGCTTTCAAAATGGTCGGAAAAATATTTTGTTTCGTGCGATATTATGAACAAGATATTTGAATACATAAAAACAAAAGATGAAAATCTGATTGCGGAATTGCTTTTGCTTATCGAAAAATATGAGGCAATGCCCGCAAAGCTTTCAAACGATATCGATATCCGTGCAGAACTTAAAAATCTGCATAAAACGAATTAAAAGGAGATGTAACAATGGCAGTAGTTATCAGATGGATTTCAGCGATTATGGCGGTGCTTATAGGTTTACCCACTCTTCTGGGTGCGGTTTTTAAGAGCCTTACCAAAATCGGCTATGACGAAAGACCCGTTACCGCGATTTCGGAGAATTTTCTCGAAGGCAATGCAAGTTTTATCGATGAACCGCAATCCGAATATTGGTCGGCAGGTTATGCGCGCAGAGTTCTGACTCCCGATGACGTTGAAGAAACAAGATATTTCCTTGGCGGATTTCTTAAATTCCCCGCCCAGGAAGCAACGGGCGTTGTTGACGATTTGTGTGTGAGAGCGGTTGTGCTTGACGATAATTCGGGCAGAGGCGCGGCTGCGTTCGCGTGGATTGACGGCGTCGGCTTTATGAATGCCGATATCAAGGATATCCGCGAAAAGCTCAGCGATATTACAGGCGACGGCAAGCTCATCAGCATCGATGTCGGCTCAACTCATAACCACAGTGCAATCGATACTCAGGGACTGTGGGGCAATATTCCCAAAAGCGGAAGAAATCAGAAATATATTGATTCCGTTGTTCAGAAAACCGCCGATGCGATAAGAGAAGCATATAACAACCGCTGCGAAGGAACTCTCTTTTATTCATCAAAGGCTTGCCCCGAAATGTTCTACGACGGCAGAGACCCTTATTCTATTGATGAAAAAATCCATCTTTTCCGTTTTGTACCGAACGACAGCGGCAAAAAAGAAATTTATATAACCAATTTCGGTGCGCATCCGATTAATCTCGGCTGGAGCAACACGGAGATTTCGGGTGATTTCCCGTATTATATCGAGCAGGCTGTAACATCAGAAAAGAATGTTGATTTCATCTTCGTTCAGGGTGCAATCGGCGGTGCAATCCACAGCGATATGGGGGTCGAAAACGGAATTCCCGAAGAACTCACATCATTTGAGAAAATGAAGGAATACAGCCTCCTTGTTGCCGATATTCTTTATGACCTTGCAGAAAAAGGTGAAGCGGTCGAACCCATTCTCAACGTCAAACACGCTCAGGTTGATTTTGAGGTCAATAATTTTGTTTTCCTTCTTGCCGAGAGTGCGGGTCTTTGCAACGTAAAAGCGTTCAAGGAGGATGGCAAGGTATATCTCACAAGCGAAATCGGCTATCTTGAAATCGGTA
>JAZSHZ010000099.1:0-8896 GCA_045533555.1 Eubacteriales bacterium | reverse complement strand
ACTTGTGTAATCCACCAATATTTTTGACAATATCATCCCCGGGGCGCAAGTGAAGATGGTATGTGTTTGAAAGTGCGACCTGACATCCGTTTTGTTTCAAGTCGACGGCATCGAGCGCTCCTTTTATCGCACCGACCGTTGCAACATTCATAAAAACAGGTGTTTGTACCGTTCCGTGAGGAGTTGTAAATTCACCTCGTCGTGCTTTGTTTTCTTTTTTTATCAAATTAAACATCGTTAACCTCTTTTCATTTTATAAGCATTGCGTCACCAAAGCTGAAAAACCTGTATTTTTGTTCAATAGCCTTATTATATGCCGACATAATCTTTTCTCTTCCACCAAGCGCAGAAACAAGCATGATCAAAGTGCTTTCCGGGAGGTGAAAATTCGTTATAAGTGCATCAACGGCCTTGAATTTATATCCCGGATATATGAAAATGCTTGTATCACCGGATTGTTTTGTGATTTCACTGTTTTCGGAAAAGGCAGATTCAAGAGTTCTGCAGGAGGTTGTTCCAACAGCAATGATTCTTCCGCCGTTTCTTTTGGTTTCAAGAATAATATTTTTGCTTTCTTCGGAGATTTCGTAATACTCCGAGTGCATGATATGCTCTTCGATTTCATCTGCCTTAACCGGTCTGAATGTTCCCAATCCGACATGCAGAGTAACAAAAGCAATTTTAATGTTATTATCTTTTATTTTTGAAAGTAATTCCTTTGTGAAATGCAAACCTGCAGTAGGCGCTGCGGCAGAACCTATATTTTTAGAATATACGGTCTGATATCTTTCGGGATTTTCAAGACGCTCGTGAATATATGGCGGCAAAGGCATCTGTCCTAATTTTTCAAGAATTTCAAGGAAAATTCCTTGATATGTAAATTCAACAATTCGCTTTCCGTCATCAATTTCGTCGATAACTTCCGCAACAAGCAGTCCTTCGCCAAAATAAATTTTTTCTCCGATTTTTGTCTTTCTTCCGGGGCGGGTAAGCGCTTCCCATTTATTACTACCAAGATCTTTCAAAAGCAAAACTTCGACGGCGCCACCTGTTTTTCTCGACCCGATAAGCCTTGCGGGGATTACACGGGAATCGTTCAGAACAAGACAATCACCGGGATTAAGATATTCCGTAATATCACTGAAGACTCTGTGTGATATATCACCGGTGTTCTTATCAAGAACAAGAAGCCTTGATGCATCTCTCTGCTGAATTGGTGTCTGAGCTATAAGTTCTTCCGGAAGATCAAAATAGAAATCTGATTTTTTCATTTAAAATACCTTACTTTCAACATTTTTTTGTGTTGTAAATATTGACATTATATATTGTCCGTGATATTATTTATTAAATATTATATTATAGATTATATTACAATGCGGGATTTTTTTCAATATGCAATTCTTATTAATTGTGAACATATCATGAAATCAGCATAAAATGTAATGTTAATGCTATAACGGAGGTTTTTATTATGAAGACGTACAAAGTAGGAATTATTGGATGCACCGGCATGGTTGGTCAGAGATTTGCATTGCTTTTGGCAAATCATCCCTGGTTCACTGTTAAAGCTATGGCTGCAAGCGGACGTTCAGCGGGCAAAAGTTATTCTGAAGCACTCGGAAACCGCTGGGCAATGACCGTCCCGGTTCCTGAAAATCTTAAGGATATGACCGTGTATGATGCAAGTGCGGATGTCGTGAAGATCGCTGCGGAAGTTGATTTTGTTTTCTGCGCTGTTGATATGCCGAAGGATGAACTCCGTGCACTTGAAGAAAAATATGCAAAAGCAGAATGTCCGGTTGTATCAAATAACAGCGCACACAGATGGACAGAGGATGTACCGATGGTAATACTCGAAAATAAACTTGAGAATCTTAAGGTTATTAAGTATCAGAGAGAACGCCTCGGAACAAAGCGCGGCTTCATTGCAGTAAAATCCAATTGCTCCATTCAGGGATATGTCCCTGCGCTCAATGCACTCAAGAAGTTTGGTGTAACAAAGGCTCTTGCTTGCACATATCAGGCGATTTCCGGTGCAGGAAAAACTTTTGAGCGTTGGCCTGAGATGGTTGACAACGTTATACCGTATATCGGCGGTGAGGAAGAAAAATCCGAGCGCGAGCCGCTTAAGATCTGGGGTAAGGTTGAAGATGGTGTGATCAAGCCTGCGACAACACCGTCAATTACTGCTCAGTGCATTCGTGTTCCGGTAACAGACGGACATATGGCTGCTGTTTTTGCTTCTTTTGAAAAGAAGCCTGAGCTTGACGAGATTCTCAAGTGCTGGAAAGAATATAAAGGTCGCGCACAGGAGCTTGATCTCCCGAGTGCTCCCAAGCAGTACATGCATTATTTCGAAGAAAATGACAGACCGCAGACAAAGAGCGAGCGTAATCTTGAGAACGGAATGGCCGTTTCTATCGGTCGTCTCCGCGAAGACACGCAGTTTGATGTTAAGTTCATCTGCCTTGCTCACAACACGCTTCGTGGTGCAGCGGGTGGTGCTGTTCTTCTTGCTGAATTACTTTGTGCAGAAGGATATATGGACTAATCAGTTTTCCCAGAAAGGACGATTGTATCAATGAAAACCCCATTATTTAAAGGCGCAAATGTTGCTATAGTAACACCTCTTACGGAAGAAGGAGTTAATTATTCAAAACTCGGTGAATTAATTGACTTTCAGATCGAAAACGGAACAAACGCCATTACAATTTGCGGAACAACCGGAGAATCTGCTACACTTTCTCATGATGAGCATTGTAAGGTTATCGAATATAGTGTAAAAAAAGTTGCTGGCAGAGTGCCCGTTATTGCCGGTACCGGAAGTAATGACACATCTTATGCTGTTGAATTATCGCAATTTGCTCAGGATGCCGGAGTTGATGGACTTCTTATGGTTACTCCGTATTACAATAAAACAACTCAGGCAGGTCTTATTAATCACTACACATATGTTGCAGATCGCGTTAAACTTCCGATTATTCTTTATAATGTTCCATCAAGGACAGGCGTCGGATTCAAGGCTGATACGTATGCTGAACTTGCAAAGCATCCGAATATAAACGGGATCAAAGAGGCAAGCGGAGATTTTTCACTCGTTGCAGAGACGCTCAGTAAATGCGGTGATGAAATATATATGTGGTCCGGTAATGACGATCAGGTTGTTCCACTTATGTCGTTGGGCGCTATCGGCGTTATTTCTGTTGTTTCCAACATTCTTCCGGGTGTAATGGCTGAAATGTGTAGACTTTGTCTTGAAGGAAACTTCAAGGCGGCGGCGCAGATGCAGCTCAAGTATTTCAATGTAACGGATGCTCTCTTTAAAGAAGTCAATCCGATTCCGGTCAAAACCGCAATGAAATTGCTCGGAATGGATAACGGATATCTCAGAATGCCTCTTTACAAAATGTCTGACGGTAATGTCGATATTCTTAAGAATGCACTTCTTGAGCTTGGCATGACAATAACGGATTAAAGCGTGGTGTACTTATGATAAAAATTTTACTTTCCGGATGTAATGGTCGAATGGGAAAGGCCATATCTGAAATTTGCATTAAAAATCCGGATATTGAAATCGTTGCTGGGATTGATCTTTTCAAAGAACAGAATTACAGTTATCCTGTATACGATAACTTCAATGATGTTGTTTCATCTCCTGATGTTATAATTGATTTTTCAAATCCTAAGGTTCTTCCCGCGCTTTTAAGTTATGCAGTCACAAATAAAATCCCTGCAGTCATTTGCACAACCGGATATTCCGAAGAGGATATATCAAACATAAAAGAAGCATCCTGTAGCATTCCGATTTTCAGATCAGGAAATATGTCCCTTGGAATCAACGTTCTTATGATGCTTGCCAAAAAGGCGGCTCAGGTTCTTGGTGAGAGCTTTGATATTGAAATAATTGAGCGCCATCATAACCAGAAGCTTGATGCGCCGAGCGGAACGGCAATTATGCTTGCGGAATCAGTTGAATCAGCACTTAAATATCAGCCCGAGCGCATCTATGACAGACACTCTGTTCGCGCAAAGCGCGCATACAACGAAATCGGCATGCATTCAGTTCGCGGAGGAACAATAGTAGGTGAACATGAAGTTATTTTCGCTGGCGAGAACGAGACAATTGAGCTTTCGCACTCTGCTCAATCACGCGAAGTTTTTGCTGCAGGTGCAGTTAAAGCGGCAGTATATCTAGCTGATATCACTGAAGCAGGGCTTTATAATATGGATAATCTCATTGGCAGTTGCGTTGATTTATAATTTGTTTAATTTGCTGAAAAGTTATTTGCGATAAATTTAAACTTGACAACTAAATGTTGTGGTCTCACACCACCTATACTTACGATAAGTATGGGTGGTGTTCTTTAATTTAAAAAGTTGACATAATTTTGTTTACATAAAACATTTTGTTATATCTTACAAAATATTGAATAGTCACTGAAATTGCTTGATTTTTTTGTTTTTTTAGATTATATTATTAATATTGTTTTATGATTAGTTTCGGGAGTGATCATCTTGAATAAACAATTTGAGGTAGCTTTTATAGGCGGTGGAAATATGGCGGGAGCCATCATTGATGCAATGCTTACATCGGAGATTATTCCACCTTCATTCATAACCGTCTCGGACCCTTCGGAAGAAAAAAGGCAAACATTCTGCAGTAAAGGTATTAATACCGTTATGTCGAACCCTGAGCTTTGTTCAAAGGACATTATTTTTCTTGCTGTTAAGCCGCAGATTATTGACGATATTTTATTGGAGATAAAACCTCATTTGAAATGTAAATGCATTGTCTCAATAGCGGCCGGAGTTTCGGTTTGTCACATCAAAGAAATTTTGGGCGATATTCCTGTTATTCGCGTTTTACCAAACACGCCTATGCTTGTTCTTGATGGAATGACCGTTGTTGCCAAACCGGATAATGTTGATTATAATATATCTGAATTTATTCTTTCTGTTTTTAATGCGGCAGGCGAAACCGTTATTATTCCTGAACATAAAATCAACGAAGCAATTCCTATGTCGAGCTCAAGTCCTGCGTTTTTCTTCAGAATGCTTCATGCTATGGCGTGCGAAGGTGTCGCTAACGGAATTTCATACGAAGATGCATTCAAACTTTCTGCGATTGCGATGAAAGGATCCGCAAATTATGCTTTGAAAAGCAGTAAAACACCGGAAGAATTAATAGCACAGGTTTCTTCACCTGGAGGAACAACCGTCGCCGCGTTATCTGCATTTGACGAACTTGATTTTGAAGAAATAATAAAGAGCGCATGCGAGAGATGTATAAAAAGAGCATATGAATTAGGAAAAAAATAGGGACATGTTCTGCATATATCATTCTTTTCTTTCATATTTTTGAATGAAAGGAATGATGATATGATTAAAACAAATACAAATAATGCATTTGATTACAGAAAAGTTATTTTTCGTAGTGATATTTTGATTTTTTTCTTCTGTTTCCTTCTTGGTGTTATTATCGGAACTGCTTGTATCAAAATTAACGGAACAGAAGGATGCCTTATAAAAAGGCTTTCAGCCGCGGAGACATGGTTTGGATATTTTCTCAACAATGTAAAATATATTGTTCCTGTTTTCTTTTTGGCTTTTACAGCATTTGGCAGAGCAGTCATACCTTTTATTTATATAATCCACGGATATTGTTTATCCGGAATGGCTTCATACGCAATTGCGTCATCAGGAATCAGTGGTTTTTTCTCATTTATGATTCGCTATGGCACCAATTCGGCCATTCTTTTGCCTATTTTACTGTTTTTTTCAACATTGGCAATTGACGTTTCTACTATGATTTTCGGTTTTCTTTTCATCAAAAACAAAACGATAAGAATGAGTCAACGCAAATCCATTGAATTCATAATTCTGTTCTTCGTTTCTGTGCTATTGCTTTTGTTGTTATCGTTTCTTGAAGCAGGAATAGCATCGATGTTTGTTAAAACTGTTTCAAATCCATTATGATAGGGAAGTCATACATATGAAGAATTATATTCAAGCCTTTGAGAATTATTTGAAAAAAAATAAAAAATCATCTGAAAACACAATTCTATCATACATGAGAGATGTAAATAAATTCAACGATTTTCTCGTCTTGAATAATGTTGTTGATATCTCTTCTACGACCGAAAATAACGTTAAACAATATATCGATCATTTAACTCAATCAGGCAAATCAATTTCAACAATCGGTCGAACACTTGCCTCATTGAAGAGCTTTTTTGTGTTTCTTCAAAGCAAAAAAGTTATTGAAGTCAACCCGGTAAAAAACATCAAAACAAACAGAACTGAAAAAAAGCTTCCAAGAATCCTAACAGGAAAAGAAGTTGAGTTATTTCTCAAGCAACCAAAGTGTGATTCGCTAAAGGGTTATCGCGATAAAGCCATGCTTGAACTTTTGTACGCAACGGGCATCAGAGTCAGTGAGTTGATTGCGTTGGATATTACTGATCTCAATATTGATGTCGGATTCATTAAATGCGGAAAGGGAAGTGGCGAAAGGGTTATTCCTCTTTATTCCGCAGCAGTTATTGCTTTAAAGGAATATCTCACAACAGCTCGACCTTTATTGATATCTGAGGAGAGCGGAAATGCTTTGTTTGTTAATCTTAACGGTGCCAGAATGACAAGGCAAGGTTTCTGGAAAATAATAAAGCACTATCAATCTGCCGCTAATATTTCGACAGAAATAACTCCGCATATATTAAGACACTCTTTTGCCGCGCATTTGCTCGAAAACGGAGCTGATATTGATTTCATCAAAGAGATAATGGGACATTCCGATATATCATCAACGCTGATATATACACAATTACTGAAAAGCGATCTAAAAACCAATTATATAAAATTTCATCCACGCGCAAATTAATTTTACAAAGGAGAAAAAACAATGGCTATATTCGGTGCTGGTAGTAAAAAAGACGATTTCAAAAAAAGAGCAATATTCAGATTTTTTGAAACAATTGCAAACAACTTTTCAAAACTCATATTGCTTAATCTCATGTATTTTATATGTATTCTGCCGATGTTTTTCGGTGTTGTCTATTTCTTTTGTGTCCTTTTTATAAGTCCGGAATCAACCCTTGTTCAAAACAGCTCGTTTATTCATATGACAATGTGGGCTTTAGGTGGAATCCTTGACTTTATCGGTCCGTTAATCGCGTGTGTAATTTTCGTGTTATCTTGCATTGCATATGGACCACTTACTGCCGGTTTAACGTATTGCACTCGTAACATTGTTCAAAAACGTGTAGTTTTCGTTACCGATATCTTTACTAAAGCAAAAGAAAATCTGAAACAAGGAATAATTCTTGGATTAACTGATATATTTGTCGGTGCAAGCTTTTTGCTTTACCTTGCTTCTGATTCATCGGCACTTGCAGGGAACTATGCGCTTATATTTAAAATTGTCAAAATTCTTGCTGTTTTGATTTGCATTGCTTATCTTTCTGTTCGTTTCTATACTTACACCATGTGCGTAACCTTTGATTTGCAGTTAAAGTATATTTTCGGAAATGCATTTCGCTTTCTTGTTCTCGGTTTTTTCAAAAACCTTATTGCTTTGCTTATTATAGCTCTTGTTTTAATCTCGTTCTTATCAACCCCGAGAATTGACATCATATTGATTATAACATTATTTTTCTCAATATTGCGCTTTTCTGTTCAGTTTACAACATTCCCGATCATTGAAAAATATATGTTGATTGATAACGAAAATAAAGAAAGCTGATAAAAAGAGCTTTAAGAGGATAAAATCCCTTAAAGCTCTTTTTTATTCGTCTTTTGAATCATGATAATGGGATAGGGGATTTGCCTGTGCAGCGCTTCGCAACGTTTCACTGTCTGCATGAGTGTAGATTTCGGTTGTGTTCAGGTGTTCATGCCCAAGAACTTCCTGAACCGCTTTTACGTCAACTCCGTTTTTATACATAAGAGTTGCCGATGTGTGACGAAGTTTATGAACAGAGATTTTTGAATCTAGTCCCGCAAAACTGCAATATTTTTTGACAAGCCATTTAACTGTTGATGTACTTATTCTATTACCGTTTCTACTTATAAAAAGCGCTCTGTGATCTTTTGGGTTAATGTTTGTTAAATTTTGCCTGATATCGAGATATTTATTGATAGCATTTAACGTTGCTTCATTAAGGTATACAACTCGTTCTTTGCGTCCTTTACCCAACACACGAAGAGTTTCTTCTTTGATATCTCCGATATCAATTCCGCAAAGTTCCGATACACGCAATCCACAGTTCAAAAAAAGCATTATAATGCAGAAATCGCGTGTTTTATTATCACCTTCGATTGAGTGAAGAAGTTTCAGGCTTTCATCATAGGTCAAATAATGAGGTAATTTTGAATGGCTTTTCGGAAACTCAAGTTCAGCCATAGGATTTTCTGATATCTTATTTACCTTTGTTAAATATTTATAAAAGCTTCTTAAAGATGAAACTTTTCTGGCTCGAGCCGCAGGAGAAAGACCGACATCAGAAAATTCGCTGTTATGAAATTTTTTTCTTTCAGTTGAAAGGTAATCGAAATATTCATAAACATCAGTAATTTTAATTTTTTTGATAAATTCGATATCTATATCATCAATAGCAATGTGTTTGATTCCGGTTTCTGATGAATACTCAGCTTCATTGAAAATAACTTTCATAAATTTAAAAAAAGTTCTTAAGTCAAGAAGATATTCATTAATTGTTCCTTGAGATTTATCGTTGATCGTGTGCATATAATTTGCGAATTCACGGACAAGCTGCGGCATCATGGATAATTCTTCACGAGTCATAGATTTCACTCCAAATTTATTATATCAATATAATAACATATATATATTCGTTTTTCAATCCCCCGAATTGAACAAAATTTTTATTTTGTTCAA
>JAZSHZ010000043.1:0-21258 GCA_045533555.1 Eubacteriales bacterium | reverse complement strand
AAGTGTATGGAAACCAACTTCCTGCCCACCATCCATGCCATGAACGCAGAAGGCCGCAACTTCAAGGGCTGTCTGTACTTCGGACTTATGTTAACCAAGAACGGTCCCAAGGTCATTGAGTACAACTGCCGCATTGGCGGTCCATGGACTCAGGTGATGTAGCCTTTGCTGGAAAGCGATCTTTTTGAGATTATGAAGCACGTTGCGGCAGGCACTCTCGCAGATGCCGAGGTTAAATTCAGCAGTAACAGCGCTTGCTGTGTCGTTATGGCATCCGAGGGATATCCTCAGAAATATCATCCGGAATCGTCATTTCAAAGCCCTTTTCATAATCTGTCGGATAGCCCTTTGATGCCATAATTACACAGCAGGCATTCTTATCGCTGAATTTGACACTGATATCCTTGAGCTTTCCGTTCGTTACCGCCTGCATAACCGTCAAAAGATCACTTTCGAGAAGCGGAAGGACAACCTGCGTCTCAGGATCGCCGAAGCGGCAGTTATACTCAATAACTTTCGGGCCATTTGGCGTAAGCATAAGTCCGAAATAGAGGCAACCCTTGAAGGTTCTTCCCTCTGCATTCATTGCCTTTATCGTCGGAACGAAAATCGTCTTCATGCATTCAGCGGCGATATCATCAGTATAATAGGGATTCGGAGCAACCGTTCCCATACCTCCTGTGTTGAGACCTGTGTCATTGTCTCCGATTCTCTTATGGTCCATTGAAGAAATCATCGGAACAACGGTTTCACCGTCG
The DNA here is from genome assembly GCA_045533555.1 of Eubacteriales bacterium. Classification (GTDB taxonomy): domain Bacteria; phylum Bacillota; class Clostridia; order Oscillospirales; family JAAYXM01; genus SIG480. The sequence continues at coordinate 20,500 of JAZSHZ010000043.1, read as the reverse complement.
GTGAACGCAAGCACGGAAACCTCGGGACCTGTGAGGAATTCTTCGATGACGATCGTCTCGCCGCTCTTTCCGAACGCCTTATCCTGCATCATCGACTTGACTGCATCCATCGCGTCTTCGCGGGTTTCTGCAATGATAACACCCTTACCGAGTGCCAAGCCATCTGCCTTTACAACCGTCGGGATCGGCGCAGTTTCAAGATATTTGAGCGCTGCATCCATATTATCGAAAACTTCATACTGCGCTGTCGGAATATCATATTTCTTCATAAGGTTCTTTGAGAAGACCTTACTTCCTTCGATTATAGCCGCATTTGCGCGCGGTCCGAAGCACGGGATGCCCTTATCTTCGAGAGCATCGACCGCACCGAGAACGAGCGGATCATCGGGAGCGACGATCGCATAATCGATCTTATTCGCAACCGCAAAATCGACGATTGCGGGAATATCCTTTGCTCCGATATCTATGCAGGTTGCATCCTTCGCCATTCCTCCGTTTCCGGGAAGCGCAAATATTTCGGAGACATTTTTATTCTGCTTTATTTTCTTGATGATGGCATGCTCTCTGCCGCCACCACCTACAACCATTATTTTCATTGAGAAAACCTCCGTTTATCAATGGTGGAACAAGCGCATACCCGTGAATGCCATTGCGATGCCGTGCTTATCACAACACTCGATGACGATATCATCACGGATTGAGCCGCCCGGCTCAGCAATATACTTGACGCCGCTTGCATACGCGCGGACGATATTATCAGCAAACGGGAAGAATGCATCGGAGCCGAGTGCGACACCATCGATTGTGTCGAGGTATGCGCGCATTTCTTCGGCTGTGAACGGCTCAGGCTTGCGGGTGAAGTATCTTTCCCAGACGCCGTCTGCAGTTACATCTTCTTCATTCTTATTGATATATCCGTCTATAACATTATCGCGATCCGGTCTGCCGATATCTTCCTTGAACGGGAGATTGAGAACCTTTTCGTGCTGACGGAGGAACCATGTGTCTGCCTTTGTTCCGGCGAGGCGCGTGCAATGGATTCTTGACTGCTGACCTGCGCCGACACCGATTGCCTGACCGTCAACCGCATAGCAGACGGAGTTGGACTGAGTATACTTGAGAGTGATAAGCGCGACGATAAGATCGCGGAGAGCGGACTCCGGAATATCCTTGTTTGCCGTTACGATATTCCCGAGAAGCTCGCGGTCAATCTTGAAGTTATTTCTTCCCTGCTCGAAGGTGATGCCGAAGACATGCTTATGCTCAACTTCCTGCGGGACATAGTTCGGATCAATCTTTACGATGTTGTAGTTGCCCTTGCGTTTCGTCTTGAGTATCTCAAGTGCTTCCGGCTCATATCCCGGGGCAATGACACCATCCGAAACCTCGCGCTTGATCATCTTTGCGGTCGTTACATCGCAGACGTCGGAAAGCGCTACCCAGTCGCCAAAGGAGCACATACGGTCTGTTCCTCTTGCTCTTGCATATGCGCAAGCGAGCGGAGATTCATCGAGCCCTTCAACATCATCGACAAAGCAAGCCTTTTTGAGCTTGTCCGAGAGAGGAATGCCGACAGCCGCAGAGGTCGGGCTGACGTGCTTGAAGGATGTTGCCGCAGGAAGACCGAGTGCTTCCTTGAGCTCCTTTACAAGCTGCCAGGAGTTAAATGCATCAAGAAAGTTTATAAAGCCCGGACGGCCGGAGAGAATCTCAATCGGAAGGTCACTTCCGTCACTCATAAAGATTTTTGCCGGCTTCTGATTCGGGTTACAGCCGTATTTAAGTTCAAATTCTTTCATCTTTCTCTATCCCCTCTTATTTATTTTTATTAATCATTCTGTTCTCTTCTTTTCCGCTTGCGAGGTCGATATAGCGGACATAAAGAGAAATCTTGTTGTCTTCATCAAGCGCATTCCAGAGCGAATTTGTGAACTCGTCAATATCATCGGGGATTGCAACGCGCTCAGGCTCTCCCTGGAATGTCGGAATCGGGTTACCGTCGCATACATATGTGTGGATGAAGTGGCCGAGACCTGCGATCGAAGGATAGTCATATGTGTAGCGTGCGCATGCGGAGCCGACCTCGTCTATGCTCTTGAGGATGCTCATTTCATATGTAAAGTCGCCGTCCTCAAATGTTGCCATTCCGCTGATTCGCGGTGTGAAGTTCGGTGCATCCGGCTCAAACTCGCGTGTCTTGAGAGCTTCGCGGAATCCCTTTCCTTCTTTGATGAAATCATAGATCGTATCCGTCTGATCGCCGTTTGTTACGATAAGCTTATTTTCAAACTTACGAATTGCGGCATAGATGATGAGGCTCGGGTCCTCAACCTTGGAAGCATCGAAGGGCTCTGTGAAGACAGCGTTATCCTTCTCCGTAAATACACGGTTGCGGCTGTTTGCACTTCTTCCCATAATGAAATATGCGGTGCAAGCCTTTTTGCCGTCTGCACTCTTGCCGATAACTATGCCGCGTCCAACATAGGAATTGCCTTCTATCTGCTTTGCAATGTCATTTACTTCATATATATTCATATGTATGTTCCTTTCACTTACTTTGAAATTATTTCCGCGCAAACCTTTTCGACGGAAGCCGGGAGTATTTTCCACTCCGCAAGACGCATAACGCGCTTCTGCAGTGTTTCAGCCGTGTCATCCTCGCGGATTGCGACAGCCTTCTGCATAATGATTTCTCCGCCGTCCGGAATTTCATTGACAAAATGAACGGTTGCTCCCGTAACTTTCACGCCATAGGAAAGAGCGGCTTCGTGGACACGAAGACCATAGAATCCCTCTCCGCAGAAGGACGGAATGAGCGACGGATGAACATTTATTATTCTCTTCGGGTAGCGCTTCGTGAAATTCTCACTGAGAATTACCATAAAGCCCGCAAGGACGATGACATCAATCTTTTTTTCTTCAAGAAGATTGACTATCGCATCTTCAAAAGCTTCCTGACTGCCGAGCTGCTTTTTGGAAACAACAGCAGTTTCGATATCAGCCTTGCCTGCTCTTTCAAGCGCATACGCGCCCTCTTTATTGGAAATGACAAGCTCTATCTTTCCGCTTTTGATGATCCCCTTCTTCTCGGCATCTATAAGTGCCTGAAGATTCGTCCCGCCACCTGAGACAAGAACCGCTATTTTTGCGAGACTCATAAAATCACCTTTTCGTCAGATTTTACGATTTCACCGATGACATATGCATCCTCGCCATTTTCGCGGAGGATCGCAAGAGCTTCTTCAACCTCATCCTTCGGGACAACGATGCTCATGCCGACACCCATATTGAAGGTGTTGAACATATCACGCTCGCTGATATTGCCGGTCTTTGCGATGAGATCGAAAATCGGAAGAATACGGACTGCGGACTTATCGATCTTTGCGCCGAGTCCTTCCGGAATGCTTCTCGGAATATTTTCATAGAAGCCACCGCCCGTGATATGGGAAATGCCCTTGACCTTGACTTTTTCAAGAAGAGCAAGAACGGGTTTTACATAAATCTTGGTCGGTGTGAGAAGTGTTTCTCCGATGCTCTTGCCGCCGAGTGCTTCACACGGAGACTTGATATCTGCATTCTCAACATCGAATACCTTGCGGACGAGCGAGAATCCGTTGGAATGGACACCGCTTGACGGAAGCGCGATGACAACATCGCCCGCCTCCATCGTCTTGTTGTCTATTATCTTGGACTTATCAACAACGCCTGTGCAATAGCCTGCAAGGTCATATTCGTCAACGGGATAGAATCCGGGCATCTCGGCAGTCTCTCCACCGATGAGAGCCGCGCCTGACTGGACACAGCCTTCTGCAACGCCCTTGACAATATCCGCGATTCTTTCCGGAATATTCTTTCCGCAAGCGATATAATCAAGGAAGAAGAGCGGCTTTGCACCTGCGCAGATGATATCATTTACACACATAGCGACGCAGTCTATACCGACCGTGTCGTGTTTATCAAGAAGAAATGCCAATTTAAGCTTCGTTCCGACGCCGTCTGTTCCGCTTACAAGAACAGGACGTGTCATACCCGTGACATCAAGCTCGAAGAGACCGCCAAAGCCGCCGACATCCGAGCAAACGCCCGATGTCATCGTCTTTGCGATGTGCTGCTTCATAAGCTCTACCGCGCGATAACCTGCGGTAATATCAACGCCCGCTGCTGCGTAGCTATCAGATTTTGACTGCATATTCATAATTAGTCTTCCTTTCCGTTCCAGCAGTATGTGCAGAGCTTACACGGATCTATGCCGATTGACTCAAGCACACCTTCGAGTGACTGAAAATCTATTGATGCGAGGTGAAGCTCTTTTGCGATCGTCTCGCGGAGCTTCTTGCCGCGCTCTGTCTTTCCGTCACTGTATTCTTCAATAAACTTAAATCCTTCTTCGCCTTCGAGCTCCATTATGGTGCGTCTGGCGATGAGCTCCATTTCATTCGTCGCGCGGGAGAAATTAAGATATTTACAACCACACATTATCGGCGGACAAGCCGACCTCATATGAACCTCTTTTGCTCCGTTGTCATAAAGGAATTCAACGGTTTCGCGAAGCTGTGTTCCGCGGACGACAGAATCGTCTACAAACAAAAGGCTCTTATCCTGAATGAGCTCATGAACCGGGATCTGCTTCATTTTTGCGATTTTGCTTCGCTCCTTCTGCTGAGTCGGAATGAAGCTTCTTGACCACGTCGGCGTATATTTTATGAATGCACGCGCAAACGGGATCCCGCTTTCGGTTGCATAACCTATGGCATGAGGTGTTCCCGAATCGGGAACGCCGCTGACATAATCAATGCCATCAAGCACTCCGTTTTCCTTATCGGTCTTTGCCATAATCTCTCCGTTGCGATAGCGCATCATCTCGACATTGACGCCTTCATAGGTCGATGTCGGATAGCCATAGTAGCTCCAGAGAAATGCGCACATATGCATTTCCTCGCCCGGCTCGGAGAGCTGCTCGACTCCGTCAAGCGAAACTCTGACGATCTCAGCAGGACCGAGCTCCCGCTCGTCCTCATAGCCGAGCTTCGTGTAAGCAAAGGCTTCAAAAGAAACGCAATAGCCGTCATCGTTCTTACCGACAAGAACAGGTATTCTTCCCACCCTGTCGCGCGCGGCGATAATCGAGCCGTCATCACAGAGTATGAGAATTGACGCAGTGCCGTGGATTTTGCTCTGGACAAATTTGATACCTTCGACAAAATCCATTTTCTGGTTTATAAGCGCGGCTACAAGCTCGGTGTTGTTTACACCGCCGCTTGTCATAGCATCAAAATGACCGCCCGATTCGAGGTATTCGGAAATGAGTTCATCCGCATTGTTTATGAGACCGATTATGCATATCGCATATGTCCCCAGTGCGGATTTTATCAGAAGCGGCTGCGGGTCATAATCGCTTATGCATCCGATTGCCGAGGTTCCCTTCATATCTTCAAAAACATGTTCAAACTTCGTCCTGAAGGGAGAATTCTGAATATTGTGTATCTCGCGCTGTAAGCCTATTTCCTTGTCGTATACTGCAATACCCGCGCGGCGCGTCCCGAGATGGGAATGGTAATCCGTCCCGAAGAAGACATCGCCGAGGGCATCATCACGGCTTATTGCGCCGAAAAAGCCTCCCATAGCTACCTCCCGAAATTATTCGCCGAGAATTCTCTTCATCATTTCTGCATATGCGTCCTCAACATTACCGAGGTCGCGGCGGAAACGGTCCTTATCGAGTTTTTCGTGGGTTGTGCTATCCCAGAAGCGGCATGTGTCAGGCGAGATTTCGTCTGCGAGAACGATGCTGCCATCTGCAACCTTACCGAACTCAAGCTTGAAGTCAACAAGGTCAACATTGAGCTTCTTGAAGAATTCCTTCATAACAGCATTTACCTTGAATGCCATATTCTTGATCGTCTCGATCTCTTCGCGCGTTGCAACGCCGAGAGCGAGAGCATGATATTCATTGATGAGCGGATCGCCAAGATCGTCGTTCTTATAGGAGAACTCGATCGTCGGCTCTGCGAAAACGATTCCTTCCTCAACACCATAGCGCTTTGCAAAAGAACCTGCGGAGATATTTCTGATGATGACTTCGAGCGGAACGATGGAAACCTTCTTAACGAGAGTTTCGCGCTCGGAAAGCTCCTCAACAAAGTGAGTCGGAACGCCTTCCTTTTCAAGCATCTGCATCATAAAGTTTGTTACACGGTTGTTGATTGCACCCTTACCTGCAATCGTTCCCTTCTTGAGACCGTTGAATGCTGTCGCATCGTCCTTGTAGTCAACGAGAAGAACCTCAGGGTTATCTGTTGCATAAACCTTCTTTGCTTTTCCTTCATAGAGCATTTCTTTCTTTTCCATTTTATATGACCTCCTAAAATATTTTACTTATTAAGTTCTGCCGCGACTTTTGCATCCTTTTCAAGGACCGCTGCCGCGTCGGATTTACGCTTTGCATCGAGCTTTGCCGCAAGCTCTTTATCTTCAACTGCGAGAATCTGCGCCGCAAGAAGCGCCGCATTTGCACCACCGTTTATTGCAACGGTTGCAACGGGGATTCCCGACGGCATCTGAACTGTTGAAAGAAGGGCATCGAGCCCATCAAGATTTGAGGACTTGCAGGGTATTCCGATAACCGGAAGTGTCGTGTTCGCGGCAACTGCACCTGCAAGGTGAGCCGCCATACCTGCCGCAGCAATCATTACACCGAACCCGTTTACTCTTGCATTGAGCGCAAACTCACGAGCCTCCTCAGGTGTTCTGTGCGCCGAATAAACGTGCACCTCAAAAGGGATTCCGAGTGTTTCAAGCATATCCGTCGCCTTTTTGATGATCGGCAGATCGCTGTTACTTCCCATGACGATTCCAACTTTTTTCATAGTAAATTGACCTCCTTAAACTTTTAAAAAACAAAAAAGGGCGCACTTAACTCACCGGGGAGTTAAATGTGCCCAGACGGTCGGCATTTGCGGGGAGAACACCCCGTGATTTCCCTGCTTCCTGTGGTGCTCCACAAATCCGTCAGTTACAGAGAAATATATCAAATTTTCACTCCATAAGTATATCATATTCCGAGGCGTACTGTCAAGGAAAATGCGCCGTCATTTTGACGGATTTTTCCCGAAGAAACAGCGGTTATTTTTACATAAAATCAATGTCCGCATTTACTTTCCAAAACCTGAGTGTATTCACCTTCGGAATCCAGCGAGAATACTCGGTATATAGCTGTTCCGAATCCCGAAGATTTTATGCAGATTTCAAATTTCCCGTCACCGTCCAAATCAAAAATTCCGCAAAGCTCAGTATCCCGCACCAAATGTTTTGCATTTAAAATTTCCTTATCTTGCTCAACCCTTGCATCGTAACCATAACGATCGATTTCTTTATAGATGCATTCAACCTTATCCTGCCATTTGACCAAAACCATTGTATAGTTACCGGAATTTACATCCGGAATCATTTTGTCTTTCGGAGAATTCGCAATGATCACTCGCTCTATTGTTCCGTTCCCATCCAAATCGCCGCCATAAGTATGATTCCCATAAACAAAATCATGCTTATGGACAAGAGCTTTAGGGATGCCGTTCTTTTCAAGTTCCCTTGAGATAATCTCTGTATCATTTTCATCTGCGCGGTTGCAAAAATAAGTCGACAAAACAGGATTGTGATTTGCATTTGTCGCCAAAGTTCCCCAACCAAAATCAATATATCCGTTATAATCGGGATGTTGGATATTATATGCCGCATCCGACAAGGTAACCGGAAGTTTGAATACCTTTATTTCATCACTTTTTGCAGAAAGAGAAAATTCACCGAGAAGTCTATCCGCCTCTTCATCCAGCATGCTGTCAAGCCCAGGAGCTGTCGGCATACGGGCTTCTCGTGAGCGATCTATGAATTCTCGACTTGTATAAAGATCAAACCACTCCTGCGACAAAAACTCACCGATAACATTTTCACACTCTTCTCTTGAAATGAATTTGCCGTTTTCATGCATTCCCACAAACAAATTGTCTACAAAGAAATATTTTTTATCGACATCATTTGAATAACTATAGAAATGCACACTGTTATTTTCAAAACTGACATCCATTCGATATCCATAATGCTTCGCAAGCCATTCGATTAAATTAAGGCTTCCTAACGGTTTTCCATCCCTCTCGGTTATGTAGCCAATATTTTCTCGTTTGTCCGGTGTTGAATCCGAGTTTATCATTACCGCCTGATAAAATATTTCACCTTCATAGTCGGTATTCGCTTCCTGCAAATCATTCTTCCCAAATATAAAATCACCAAATTTTAAGATATTCGCTTTCTCATCATATTCGCACCAAACGCCAAGCACTTTCCCAAGCCTTATAACATCCAATTCAAGAAAATAGTTCTCCATCCCGTTTCCTCGACCTGCCTGCAAATATGCAAGCGAAAATTCGACCTCTTTATCATCGACGAAAACTTTTGCCTGACAAGGTCCGTATACTTTCTTAAACTCGTTCTTTGTATATATTTTTTGAAAAACGAAATCGCCGTATTTCTCCGAAACTATCGGAACAGTCATATAGTAACACGTGCTGTCCGTCACCGCGGCAATTATATAACCACGTCTGTCATATATCACAAACATATCTTTAATATTGTTGATTCCATTTTTCTCAAAGCAACGCCTAATCGCATCTTCATCACAAAGAAAAGCCACTGCCTCGGAACAATATTCACCCGAGTTGTATTCATTTCCGTAAAAATCACTCTCATCAAGACCATCAAATTCTTTTGGTGGGGGCGCATTTTCATCCCACTCTGCGTCTGCAAATCCAATCAACTTAAGTTTTCCGTTTTCTTTCACAAATTTGAATAGTGTCGGGCTGGATTCAAGGTTATACTCAAACTTAAGATTTTCCATAAAATCAAGCATCAACCACATCCCTTCCGTGTTAATGGGATGCAGCCGCATAATTATATATTCCGTTCCGTCGTCTGCGGTATATGTCAATGGATATTCGCATTTCGGCATTTCTTTCTCTTCAGGCAGGATCGCACTTTCTTCTTCGGAAGGAGATTTTTCCTGCGATATTTCCACGCCGTCTTCGCCCGCAAAAATTTTCTTGATTCGGTCAAGTTCTTCGACGGAAATCTGTTTCGGCTGTCTTAACGGCACTTTTTCTTCCGCAACTTTGCTTACGCATACGCACAAAATCAATAATGCAAGCAGCAAACACATTTTCTTCAACATCCGGTATCCTCCCTTTCATATTCAATCTGATATACATCCGTCAAAATCAAGTGCCGCATTCGCTGTTTAAAACGAGAGTGTATTTTCCGTCTTCACTTTCGGAGAAAACCATATATCTTCCGTGTTCATACATTCCGAGCTCCATGCAGATTTCAAATTTCCCATCACCGTTCAAGTCATATATACCTGCGCATCCGACACCGCCGACAAAATGGTCAATCCAATTCTCCCACGTTTCCAAGTTTGGAATTGTTTCGCCATAGCGGCTTGTCTCCTTATAAAGAAGCTCAACACCGTTTTCTCTTACGATAAATGCCATTGTATAATTGCCGGAATCTGCATCTGCAATAATTTTATCATCGGAAGAATTGGCAAATATTACGCGCTCATCCGTTCCGTCTCCATCTAAATCGCAAACCATTCCTTCCGTCACATTGATTGGTGCTTTTGTTATTCCGTCTTTCGCAAGCTCTTTTCTGATAATTTTCAAGTCGCTTTCATTGGCTGTTGTTTTTTCGACCTTGCGCGGCAAAACATTATGCTTTGCGTTCGTCACTAAAGCACCATCTCCAAAGTCAATATATCCATTGTAATACGGATAAAAAATATTGTATGCTTTTTCAGACAACATCACAGGCAATTCAAATACGCTTTCGTAATCCTCCTTTCTTGATGCAAAGCTCTCCAAAAGTTCAGCATCTTCCCAGTTTATCGAGTGATCAAGATCAGGCATATCACCTATTTTAGCTTCCGTCGAACGAAAAAGAAATCCATCTTGAGAATAGACATCAAAGCCATCCTGCGTCAAGAACTCACCGTAAACATTCTCACAGTGTGTTCTGTTGTAAAATTCTCCGAGCTCGGTGTAGCCAATATAGAGATGGTCGATAAAAAAGTAGTTTCTTTCTCTTAAGTCGCTTATATTGACCTTATACGGTGATAGAGTTCTTCCGTTTTTTTCTCCAATAACCTGAATTTTTATGTAATTGTCATCTATATCCAATATGGGATCGCTATCGGAATTCTGCATAACATCCGTCAAATCAATCTTTCCAAGCAATGCATCTGTTTCATCGCAATGAAGGTCGACACTCTTTTCATCACGATTATAAAATCCGAACAAGCCCCTTTGCGGAAACCAGAAAAATTTATTGACACCACTTTCATATATGCGCGATGCAGAATCTTTCTTAAAATCATAAACCCATATTTCCCATTGTACAAAATCATATTCATCGAATATATATTTCGAGCAAAAAATTCTGTCTTTTGCAAATGAACCTGTATTGCAGATAAGGTCTGCACCTTTCATAAGAAGCTTACACTTGCGATTATCTAAGTTGAATGAATATAGGTCAAGTTCCTCAGGAGCTAAAGTAGTACCCATTTCCCTCTTTATCCCCGCAGAGAAAATAATTTCATTATCATTTCTCCATATAAGCTTTGCACCAAAATAATATGTTTGTTCATTCTCTCCTTCAAAAAGAGTCTCCCACTCCCCTGTTGCAAAATCATACAGAGACAGGCGATACACCGATTTCTCATCCTCATAATCGAGAAAAGACACGGCAAGTTTGTCTTTATTTTTGTTAAGAGCATAATTCAAAGTATTTTCCCAATACGGATTAAATTCGTGTTTTTCTTTCGTCTTTGTGTCAAAAACAAATCTTCCGTCTATCATTGCAGTCTCTCCGTCAAGCCACTGCACTCTCCCAAGACTTACATCACTCACACCGGGGGGCTCCATCATAAAATATTCAGGTGTTCTCAAAATCTCCTCATCATAGTAATAAAGGATATTATCCCCAATATAACCGTCCTCGGAAAATTCCGCATTGGGATCACGTGGGATAATCTCCCGAATTAGTTCGAACGGATGTATGGAATAATAGACAATTTCATTATTGTACGGACCATCCTCGAGAATATCTTCCGAGGAATATACAATCGGCTCTGCCGCAGGAAACACAATTTCGTTTTCCGAAATTCCCTCTAAAGGCTTTGAAGCCTCGTTCTCCGGCAATTCTTTCGCGCAGGCGGACAAAAGTATAAGCATTGCAAGAATCAAAACAAAACATTTTTTCATTTCAATACTCTCCTTTTCCAAAACCCGACAATTTTTCCCGAAAGGTTATATAATTTTGATTCCAGTATTATTTTGAAGTAGCTTCTTTCAAGTCGGGGACAAAAATATCATTTATTCAACAATTCCAAAAGCATTTTTACCATATCCTTGTATCTATCTATTGCATAAATAGAAATGGTTGGTTTTAACGGAGGTAGAATAAGTTTGTCATTACTAACAACAATATTTAATATCCCCTCTGCTCTGGTAAGCAAATTTTCTGCATCTTTGGATATATAATTAAACAGATTATCATTAAAATATTCTGTATGTATAAGATTAACCCTCATCTGTTTCCGAGAATTATGAATCGTTGCCCTCCGGTTAATATTGTATAATTGGTTTGCCTTTCTGTTAATTCTCTGTTTTTCTTCGTCATATTCTTTTTTATTAAAATCTTCTGTACTATACAAAAGCACTCTAACATTGTACTTTTTCTTCAAATAAAAAAATGCACTTCTCTCGGAATAATCAAAACATTTATCGCTTTCACAGTTTTTCGCCAAGGCATTATGCATATCCGCATAACTGATTACAGAGTCTATTTTAATTTCAAACGGCAGCATATCTATATTCATTTTATGAGAAAACTCTTTTTTATAGAAAATAATCAAGTATGTAACAAGGCAAACAAACAACAAGAAAAAATATATACTTTCTATCCTTTTAGCAATCAGGCTTTCTCCCGCAAATCCCAATATGACCAAAGAGATCATCACAAGTAACAGAAACATTACACTTTTCTTTTTTATTCTATTAACATATGAATTAAAGTTCATATAAATCACCTCATAAGGTTTCAATAACATTCAACAACCTTTATATATCCGCTATAAGTTAGAACTAAAAATTCACATTTTCATTTTTAGACTTCAACAATACTTCTCGCGGTGTATTCATCGGTAATGAGCGCATCGATCATTTTCGTGCGGAGAGCGCCGATGATTGCTTCAACCTTGTCTTCTCCGCTTGCAACAGCGATGGTTTGCTTTGCATTTTTCAAATCATCACTTTCCGCACACAAAGTATTTTCATATAATTCAACAAGATTTCCCTCTTCATCGAAAAAGTGCGTGGAAATATCTCCGATTGCAGACGCGCATTTCTCGTTATATCCGAAAGCTTCGCCAAAGGTACGGATAATTTCCCTGTTTCCTATTCCGACAATTGCGACATCAATATCCTTCCACAAATCACGGAGAGTTTTATAGTAGGAAGTTTTTTTGAAAAGCTCGCAATCACCCATACAATCCGGTCGATAAGGAAACCATGCATATTTTACTCTTGCGCCGATTTTATCCGCAAAGCTTCTTGCAAGCTCATTTGACAAGAAATAGGACTGCTCCTGATCCGTTGCGCCGAAAAGCGGAAAAACGATGCTGTCAGAAGTCTTGATATCACCGAGCTCATATATCAGGCTTTGGATGGTTCGCCCCCAGGAAATCGCTATTTTTTTATTTCCGTTTTCTATAATGGTGCGAATATAATCCGCCGCTTTTTTTACGGTCATTATGCGGCAAAGCTCTTCATCCGAACCGCTTACTCCGCACACAACCGCATTTTTTATATTAAACTTATTGCAGAGCTTTTGCTCGAGCTCTTTGCAATCTGTTTCCGGGTTGTGAATTCTGATTTCAACTATTTTTTCCTTTTCCGCATCATTCAGCAGCTTGGAAACAGTCTGACGGGATAAGTTCATTATTTTTGCAATTTCGCTCTGCGTATGTTTCTTTTCGTAATATAATATTGCAGCTTCCTGCATTTGTTTTTTTCGCAATTCCACACCAAACACCTCTGTCTGATTTTTACAACTTCATTATATCATCCGAAAAAACGCAAGTCAACGGTTAACATTTGTAATTGACGAATGTTAACCACCGTGTTATAATCAACATATCATTCAAACAAAGGAGCGATGAATATGTTGGTTACCATGAAAGAAATGCTTGCGGATGCAAAGAAAAATCATTACGCAATTCCTGCATTTGATATAAGCAATTATGAAATGATGAAGGCAGTTCTGGAAACCTGCGAGGAAGAAAAATCCCCTGCTCTTCTCATGACGCTGGGAGTAGATACGGAGGGGCGAAATCTTCAGCTTCTCTCCTCAATGGTCAAAGGCGCTTCGGAATATTTTAAGATCCCCATCTGCCTTCATATGGACCACGCAACAGACATTGACTTTATAAAATACGGATGCGACAACGGATACAGCTCCGTTATGTATGACGGTTCTGTTCTTCCTTTTGAAGAAAACGCAAGGAACACCGCTATTGTCACCGAATACGCCCACAAGAAAGGCATCACCGTCGAGGCAGAACTCGGGCACGTCGGCAATGCAAGCGTCGGAAGCATCAGCGAAACAGGAACAGACACCGACCCCGGTGAAAGCCTTACAGTTCCCGAGGAAGTTTCAAAATTCGTGGAGATCACGGACGTCGATGCACTTGCCGTTGCTATCGGCACGGCACACGGAGTATATCAGAAGACACCCGAGCTCAGAATCGACAGACTCGATGAAATAACTGCCATATGCGACCGTCCGCTTGTTCTTCACGGCGGAAGCGGAACGCCAAACGACCAGATACAAAATGCAATTCAACACGGAATCACAAAAATCAATATTTATTCCGACGTTCTTTATGCTCTCAATCAGGGACTCAAGAATTATCTTAACACTATGACAAATCCGTCAACGTGGCCTTTCCTTGTTTATGAGGATGCTATAAAGATGATGAAGGAAGTCATCCGAGAGAAGCTCAGAACATTCGGCAGCGCAGGAAGGATATAAGGTGATAATATGAAAACAAGAGCAGTCCGTCTTTACGGAGCAAATGATGCGAGACTCGAAGAATTTGAGCTTCGCCCGATTACATCAGGTGAAATTCTGATCAAAATAATCTCGGACAGTGTCTGTATGTCCACACACAAAACGATTATGCAGGGCAAAAATCACATAAGAGTTCCAGATAACGTTGCAGAAAAACCCGTAATACTCGGTCACGAATTTTGCGCGGAGGTTGTCGAAGTCGGTGACAAATGGAAAGATAAATTTTCGGTTGGTGATAAGGTTGTTATGCCGCCTGTTCTTTCATATCTCGGCGGATATGAGACAGTCGGATATACCTTCGAGGATATCGGCGGTGTTTCGACTTACTCCATCGTTTACGAGCATATTCTCGATAACGATTTCTTAATCAAATTAAACAGTGATTCCTATTTCAACGGTTCTCTTATCGAGCCTGCATCCTGCGTTATAAGAGGCTATAAACAAAGCTTGCATCTTGACGAAGACCTCAACCCCGTCGCAGGCATAAAGCCCGGCGGAAAGGTTGCGATTCTTGCAGGCTGCGGACCTATGGGACTTGTCGCCATTGATATTGCCCTTCACGGAAACGTCAAGCCTTCCATGGTTGTGGTAACAGACCTTGACCGCACAAGACTTGACCGCGCCGCATCCATCTTCTCTGCAGAAAAGGCAAAAGAGGATGGAATCGAGCTCATTTTTTCGGCGACATCCGATAAGAATGAGATTATGGAGTTTTCCGGCGGAACAGGGTTTGACGATGTATTTGTATATACTCCCGTCCCCGCAGTTGTGGAGCTTGGTGATTCCATTCTGGCATTTGACGGATGCCTTAACTTCTTTGCGGGACCGCTTGATAAAAACTTCAGCGCTAACTTTAATTTCTATAATGTTCACTATGCTCAGCATCACGTCAGCGGAACAAGCGGAAGCACACTTGGAGATATGATAGACATCGTTAACCTCATAGGTGAAAAGCGACTCGATCCGTCCGTTATGATAACGCACATCGGTGGCATTGACGTTGCAATTGACACAACGGTAAATCTCCCCAAGATCCCCGGCGGAAAGAAACTGATCTACACACATATTGATTTGCCGCTCACCGCACTTACCGAATTTGAAAAGCTCGGTGAGACTGACGAAAGATTCAAGGTTCTTGACAAACTTGTGAAAGAAAACAACGGACTCTGGTGCGCCGAAGCAGAGAAATACTTATTGCAAAATTTCTGATTACTCAAAAAAATGAAAACCTCGGAAAATTCCGAGGTTTTCATTTTTGGGCAAAGATTTTTATTCAGCGGGATATCATTAAAATTATCCCCGACCATCCGGATGTTTTCGCGGGCAATTCCCAGATTATCCGCAAGTCGGGCAACACCCGTGGCTTTATCAACGCCGAGAGCAGTAACGTCAATACATGCATTGTTTTGAATCTTCTCCCGAAGACTTTTCTCTCCTTATTTTTTCCGCAAAATGAATATTTCCGTCTTTATCGTAAGCTATTGCACCATTACTTGCTATAACAAAATCAAAAGGAAGCTGCTGTTCACTTTTAAAAAGCTCAAAACTTCCTGCATAATCTCTGCCGGTAACTACCGCAAACAAATTTCCCAATTGACGGAAGTTATTTATTGCCCGAATTGTTTCTTCAGCTATTTTGCCTTGTCGATAAAGTGTACCGTCATAATCTGAGGCAAGTAAATATTTTTTCACTTCCCATATTCCCTTTCGGCATCATTTAACTCATAACAAAAATCAAACTATTACTTTTCCATTTTGATGCATTGCAATCAAAACATTGCACTTCAATTTGATAAGCATTGATATTGCTCAGCAGTTTGCGTCAAGCCTTAAATTAAAGACTAATATATTTTTACGACATCAAACCACAACGCTCTCTGACGGGTGTAATCAATTCTTTTATCCTTATGGAAATGGCCAAAGAACCATTCTTTATACTTTACAAGTTCCCTGATATCCTCCAGATAAAAATTCAAAGGTGCTTCATCTGAACAAATCGGCTTAATTTCACTATATTTATCCATCGATCCCATAACTTGAATTGATTTATAATTCAAGGTGTGAGTTATAATATAATCCACTTCCCAATTATGCTTTTCTAAATTGACTTTTCCTTCGTCATACTCTTCCAAAGTCGGCATTTCCTCAGGCCACCACGTTCTTCCCTCAACTCTGCTTTCTTTATCCAGGCTATATCCCCCACCGAATGTAAACAGTTTTATTCCATTAATCTCAAACACCTGGCCTCTGCACAGATGAATTATGTTTTTCCTTATTCGATGAATTCTCCCTCCATTCCATTCCTCTTCCGGATATGAGTATATTGCAGGGAAGTTCTCGTGGTTCCCATCGACAAAAAGAATGGTATACGGCCTTGCTTCCAAATCGTCCAAAAAGCATTTTTCCCGACAATCATCCATAAACAAATATCCAAAATCACCTGCAAAAATAATCACATCGCCGCTTTTCAGCATCTCATCCAATTCGCAGATACGCCCACGCTCACCGTGAGGATCTCCACTGACATAAATATTCATATTAATTCTCCTAAACTGAATCAACAAACTTTTTCAACTGAACGCAAACATCAAACAAGCATCCTTACCGGCATACAGTCTTTATATAAACACCGCGCAATCCATATGGCGGCAAAGCAGCATCACAAGCACGAATACAGGACATTTCTTATCCTTGGCTGATAATACTCTTCTCTCGGGTTTAATGTATGCTTTGCATAAACTGCCGCCAAGCCAATCTGAGGATCTATAAAAACCGACGCGCCTGCAGCTCCGCCCCAGCCAAACTCACCTATATTACTGAGTGAGCCGCCTTTTGCACGGTCTGTCATTGTTCGCACACCAAGTCCATAGCCATAGCCCTCAAGCTGTTTCCAGTTGAATGTTTTTATCTGCTTTTCATCAAGAGTATTTGTTCGCATCAAATCAACTGACGAAGCCGATAAAATTCTCTCACCTGTAATCCCTTGACCATAATTGGCCAAAGCTGCCGCAAGCTTTACATAATCTGACACATTCGAAATAATTCCTGCACCACCGCTATCATATTCATCGCCTAAAATATGCGCATTCTTGATTCCGACATCCACGTTGGTTCCCTTTTTATCGTTTCCATATCCCTGAGCGTTCACAATATCAAGCTGCGTATCACTGCGCTCGGGAACAAACCTATATTGCGCCGCCATATTCTTTTCGACTTTCGGATCAAGATGATATGTGCAGGAATGCATCTCCAACAGATCAAATATATTTTGCTTTACATAATCTCTGAATTTTTGCCCCGTTACAATCGAAACCAATCCTGCAAGAACATCGTGGCATATGCTGTAATTGAATTTTTCACCCGGTTCAAAAGCAAGAGGATCACTTGCAATGCATCGCACAACCTTGTCTGTATCCATTTTTCCATTCGTTATTTCCCGCGCCTTGTTTATTCCGTCCGTATTCATGTCATATGTAAAACCGGCTGTCATATTGAAAAGATTCAGGATTTTTATATCTTTGGTCGCTTTAACAACGTCACCATTCTCTGTTTTTATATACATATCCCTGAATTCAGGAATATATTCACTGAGCGGGTCATTAAGCAAGATTATCCCCTTTTCAACGAGCTGCAAAGCCGCTGTTACAGTTGTTATTTTTGAGCACGAATATAAATTGAAATATTCATCTCCCGTCATCACGACTTTTTTGTTTACATCAGAATATCCGCAGGAATAATCAAAAACCTTATTCTTGCCCAGGTATACTTTAATGGTATTCCCCGGTGCGTAGTTTTCTTCCACAAAATGGTCCATAAGATTTTTAAGCTTATCAAAATTCATGCCCCTATCTCCTTTTTGACATTTTTGGACAAACTTCCCCAAGCAGACATAACGAATCCGTCCGCTTGGGGAATTATTTTTAAAAGAAGAAACCGCAATCGTCGTAGATGTAGTTTCCGTTTTTATAGAATTCTTTTATATTGCGCTGGAGACTTGTTTCTTCAGAAAGGTTTTCGAGATCCTTGATTCCACCTTCACCGGGAAAAACGCAACCGAAGACCCACTCACCCAAACTGCAAGTCGGGTAATGAATGAATTTATTCTGGAATGAAAGAATATTCGATTCCGGTTTCAGGACTTTTCTCAAATCACGCGAAAGCATCCATGTTCTGCAATGGAATGCTTTATATGGCATATCCGGAAACAATGTTTTCATAAGCTCACGCATACGGTCATAAGAAGCTTCAACCGTTTCCTTGTCAAAAGCTCCGTTTCTCGGGATAAGTATCGCAAGAACAGGGTCTCCGCGCTTCAGGCAGAGCTCCCATTCGGATTTAGGCAAAGCTGTTTTCTCTTTTGCAACCTCACCATCAATTATCTGATAACCTATTATTTCTGCCTCAGTTTCGCAAAGCTCCGCAACGAAGCTTCCTTCCTCATCTTGACATCCGACAGAACCGAGAATTCTGCCGCTTCTGTGAAGCTGCATACCGTCCGCAAAAAGCGCTATATCTCCGTTTTTATTCCTATATGCTCTCACCGCTTCAACACGGTTTACAGGAAGCTCAAAACGGAATCGCCCTACCCAAACAAGATTCTTTTTAATTACATGACCAATCCACGCAAGGCGACCTTTATCAAATGCAATTCTTCCTATGTTTATGCGGCACATTTCAAAACACATATCATATTCCTGCATTGTTGCCGCGACAATATCCTCGGGGACATTGCGACCGCGGAGAAAAGCAAGAGTATCAGGCATTGTCGGAATTGCTGCAAACAAATGAAGGAAATCATATGCAAGCCCCGTTCCGACAGGCGCTGTGTAGGCAGGGTCATATGCGCTTCCGCCCTGTGTTACCCATTTTTCGAGAATACATATAAGAAGGCACATAGCCTCGTTTTTCCTTATTTCCTCCGCTGCCGAAAGCACGGTTTCCATATATGGCAGGAGCGCTGTTGCATCGGTGAGGATTCCTTTTATATAGCTTTCCGATAAAATGAGCTCAGCTCTTTCTCTCCACGAATCTTCAATTTCTTTATAAATATCCTCAAAGCATTCGGGAATGCTTTCCATTCCGAGAATGCTCTTCATATCACTGAGCTTCATTTTCTTTTTTCTCCTTGCGTTTTTTTCTTCCGCCGCTGCACGCGACAATCACAGACATCACCGACGCAACAGCGAGCAAAACAAAACCTTTTGTCGAAAACGAGGGATTTGAGAGCATCGCAAACGCGCCCGTTACATTAAACGCAAGATGCAACGCGACGGCGCTCCAGAGACTTGTGCTGCAAACACGGATGAGCGCAAGGATAAGCCCAAGAACGAAGGAATAGAGCATCTGCAATGGGTCACCGTGGGAAATCGCAAAAAGCGCCGAGGTTATTATTGCAGAAAAAATTATCCCGCATGATCTGCCAAACATTTTGAGAAGTATTCCGCGAAAAACAAGCTCCTCGATAAACGGGGCAAGAACGACACACAAGACGAGGATAACCCCGAAAACTTCTTCGTTCTGCGTTGTCTGCGGCATTATCCCATAGCTTATGAAGTTGAGTGCAACACCTGCGACAAGCGCGCCTATGATGCTCATCGGTCTTGCATACTTCAGCCCTGTATACGATGCGATATTTTTTCTGCAGACCGCAAATCCGATCAATGCGACAAGCAGGATAATCGCAAACGAGACAAGAAGAACTACCGAAGATTTTCCCGTCATAAAATCCGAAATATAATCAACGAAGTCGTTTGAATCCATCGGTGCTCCGAGGCTTCCGTATTCCGATGCCGCTTTTGCGCTGAAAAACGCGACTACGCCCGCCGATGCCGCGACACCGGAAAGCAAATAGAGCAGATAGCAATCAACGGCATATAAAAAGCTTATAAATTTTTCTTTCACCCAAAATCACCCGTTTTTTATTTTCTGTCGCAAAGCCTTTCCGCGACTTTATATATATCTCCCGCGCCCATAGTCAGGACAAAATCATCTTCCTTCACGGTCTTCACAAGTTCTTCGACGATATTTTCAAACCCGCTTATGCAGACAGCATTGGACATTTGGTTTCCTATTGCGGAGGAATCTATTCCAATTGTGTTCTTTTCACGCGCGGCAAAGATATCCGAAAGAATGACTTTATCTGCAAGCGACAGTGCTTTTGCAAAATCATCCTTCAGTGCGGCGGTTCTCGTGTAGGTATGCGGTTGGAAAATACATATTATTCTTCCGTCATTTGCGCGCCTTACTGCATTGAGAGTCGTGACGATCTCGCTCGGGTGGTGGGCATAGTCATCATATACCTTCGCGCCGTTATATTCACCTTTATATT